>SFHG01000020.1 GCA_004555765.1 Bacteroidales bacterium | reverse complement strand
CCCTCCCGGGGGATTCTTTCACGCTCTATTGTAAGGCAAAGGCAGGCGAAAAAAGAGGGGAATCGCACAAAAATTGATTCCTATTTCCGCAGAAATAGGTACCTTTGCAATGTTCGAGGAGGTCGGAAAGACACTTGAAGATCTCCAACGGCACCTTAATCAGGCTATTAAACCGAAAAAGAGGGCAGTTACCAGAGTGGCCAAATGGGGCTGACTGTAACTCAGCTGACGTTCGTCTTCGGTGGTTCGAATCCATCACTGCCCACTTCTCAAAAAGACCTTTCGGTCAGAAACAATTTCATTCTTTCCCCCAAAGCTTCGCACACATCCTTCCTCCGGTTCCACCTTTGTCCGGAGCGTTGCGGGTGGCGGCTTCGAACTTCGACGAAGGTAAGGCTCCTTTTCTCGCAGGAAGAAGTTCTCCGGCTTTTTGCACACAAAAGTTTGGGCGTTGCTTTATTGGCGGGAATACTCCGGTACAGAAACATCGATCATTTACCGCTATTTATGGCAAATACGTACAACATTTCGGCACTTAACGAGATGACCAGTGAAGAACTGGATAAGACTGCAAAAGAACTCGGGCTCGAGATTGCTCCGGGAACTTCGCAGATGAATATCATTTACGCCATCTTGGACCGTCAGGCCGTCCTTTTGTCCCAAAAATTCAGAAGCAAAAAGGGCGACGACAAAGACGGCGAACACGAGGCGGAAGGCGATAATGCCGGTGCAAGATCCCAGAGGCGCAAAAGGGGACCGGGGAAAAAGAATAGCACCGCGTCGCTTTTCGAGGAAAGCCAAGAGGCTTCCTCCAATGGTGTCGAGGCAGAGAAAAAAGAGGAAACGACCCCGGTAAAGAGGAAAAGGGGGCGTCCCAGGAAGTCGGAGTCCGCGCCCGTGGCAAAAGAAACCGACACCGAAGAGCAGACGGAAAAGCAGACGGAACCCGCTCCGGAGCATACGCAGAAAAATCCCGTCCCCCAGGTTTTCGTCAATAAGAATGCCAATAACACCGTCCTCAACGATATGATGGGGATGATCTCTCAGACCAATAACAACCGCAAAAGGCAGGCAGAGATAGAGGTTCAGAAGAAAGAGGGCGTAAGCCCGATTCAATCTCCTAAAGATGCGGTGAAAGTGCTGAGACAGATCACGGACACCGACGGTAACCGACCGGGAAGCGGAGAAAAGGGCCAGAATACAAAGCCCCAGAATGCACTGCAGAAACAGAACCCGGGTCCCAAAAGCCCGGTCACTCAGCCCGGGCAGCCCAAGACCCAGGAGTACGACTTCGGGGACAATCTGAAATCCACCGGTGTCCTCGAAGTACTGCCGGACGGATATGGGTTCATCAGGTCTGCCGACTACAATTACCTCTCTTCTCCGGATGACGTCTACGTATCCCAGCAGCAGATCAAGACCTACGGGCTGAAAACCGGTGACGTAGTCGAAGCAATCATCGGGTTGCCGAAGGAAAAAGACAAGTTTTTCCCGATGAAAAAACTCGTACAGCTCAACGGCTTCGATCCTATGACCGTTCGCGACCGCGTCCCGTTTGACCACCTCACCCCACTCTTTCCGACAGAGAAGTTTAAGCTCGAGAGCCCGGGCAGCACGGCCGTCTACGACAAGCTCGCCGTACGGATCGTGGATCTTTTCTCGCCCATCGGCAAAGGTCAGCGCGGTCTCATCGTAGCGCAACCCAAGACCGGTAAGACGATGCTTCTCAAAGACATTGCCAATGCCATCGCGTACAACCATCCGGAAGTCTATATGATCATCCTCCTCATCGACGAACGCCCCGAGGAGGTAACCGATATGGCCCGTAACGTGGACGCGGAAGTCATCGCTTCGACCTTCGACGAGCCTGCGGAACAGCACGTGAAAATAGCCGACCTCGTCCTCCAAAAAGCCAAGAGACTCGTCGAATGCGGACACGATGTCGTCATCCTTCTCGACTCCATCACGCGACTTGCCCGCGCTTACAATACGGTACAGCCGGCAAGCGGACGTATCCTCTCCGGTGGAGTGGATGCAAACGCGCTCCAAAAACCGAAGCGGTTCTTCGGCGCGGCCAGAAACATCGAAAACGGAGGCTCTCTCACAATACTTGCCACGGCACTCACCGAGACCGGCTCCAAGATGGATGACGTGATCTTTGAAGAGTTCAAGGGAACCGGCAATATGGAACTGCAACTCGACCGCAAACTGGCCAATAAGCGCATCTTCCCCGCCATCGACATCCTCGCCTCCAGCACACGAAGAGACGACCTGCTCCTCGACAAAGAGACGCTGAACCGGATGTGGGTACTCCGCCGGGAACTGAACGAAATGACCAGTATCGAATCTATGGAACTCATCCTCAAAAATATGCGTAACACCATAGACAACGTGGAGTTCCTCGCCTCCATGAACTCCTAAATGTTCCCTTTCTCAAGTCTCCGGAGCTTTCTTTTCGCACTCCTTATCGCTCTTGTCCCCGCAGGTCTCTATGCCCAAGAGGATTTGACGGAAGTCGGGTGGGCGCGTAAGATGGTGTCTGCCGGACTTGTCAACCTGAGCGAAAAGATTCCGGACATAAAGGTCGACTTGATGTACTCCCGAAAGGACAACTTCATGGGTACCGATGTATATGGGGCGTTGGAAGATGCGTATCTAAATCCCGGATTCGCCGAAAAGTTGGGCAAGGCTCAAACCCTGCTCAAGCAAGAGTTAGGGTCAAATTACTCGCTCATCGTCTATGATGCTGCCCGTCCGCTCTCGGTGCAAAGAAAGATGTGGGACATCGTCCGCGACACGCCTAACCGGAAGTACGTCGCCTCTCCTGCCCGTGGCGGGGGCAGGCACAACTACGGGTTAGCGGTCGACCTATCCATCGTCGACACGGTCACCGGTACTCCGCTCGATATGGGCAGCTCTGTGGATCATTTCGGGATCACGTCCCACATCGGGGATGAGGCAGCTTTGGTCAAGAGCGGTCTAATCACACCCGAAGCGAAGTCCAACAGAGCCTACCTGCACGGTCTTATGAAGCGGGTCGGGCTCAGACCCATTCGTAAAGAGTGGTGGCACTTCGAGGAGTACACTTCGATCCGGTCGGTGCGGAAACACAAACTATTGGACTTCTGATTTGTAATCAGTCGGTCGTTGGCACTGAACCGGTCACAGGCAACTACAGACAAACAAACGAAAATGCAGGGAAAACTGTATATGCTCCCCGTAGAGCTCGGAGATGCCGCCCACACCCGCTACCTGCCGTCCTACAACGTGGAGGTGATGGCGCGGTTGGATGCTTTCGTCGTGGAAAACGCGAGGACGGCACGTCAGTACCTCCGGAAACTTTTTTCGGACAAAGACCTAAGCGCGACCCGCATATTCGAAGCCGACAAACACGACGGGTACAGTTACCCGAGAGAAGAAGTGTTTGCCCTCCTGAAAGGCGGGACAGATGTCGGCTTTATGAGCGAAGCAGGGTGCCCCGGAGTGGCAGACCCGGGGGCTAAAGTGGTGGCAGACTGCCACAGAGGCGGGATTGAGGTCGTGCCGCTCGTGGGGCCTTCGTCCATCCTGCTCGGGCTTATGGCATCGGGGTTTGGCGGACAGAGCTTCAAGTTTTGGGGCTATCTGCCTTTCGCCAAAGAGCAGCGCAAAAACGCTCTCAGGGACATCTCCACAAAGGCCGAGAGACAGCACGAGACCCAAATCTTTATCGAAGCGCCTTACCGCAACGATGCCCTCCTCAGAGAGCTTGCGGACACCCTTCCCCCGTCGCTCTCGATCTGCCTGTGTGTAGACTTGACGACGCCGGAAGAAGAGATTCTGAGACTGACGGTGAGGGAGTGGCGGTCGAAGTTATCCGAAAAAAAGCTATCTTTCCACAAGAGACCGGCCATCTTCTTGGTCGGAAAGTGATTTTTTTGCTCACTAAAGGGATACAAACCATGCTTCTCAAGTATTACGACAATGCGGCTCCCGCCTCGTTCCTTTTGGAAACACTCTCGGACAATCTTCTGGACGGGAAAATAATCATCATCCCCACCGACACGGTCTACAGCATTTGTTGCGACGCGCTCAACCAGCAGGCCATAGAGGACTTGGCGAAATTGAAGGGAGTGGACAGCAAGAAGACCCGCTTCTCCATTCTCTGCTCGGATCTCTCGCAGGCGAGCGAGTATGCACGCATTTCCAACGAGGCCTTTAAGCTCATCAAAGACAACACGCCCGGTCCCTTTACGTTCATCCTCCCCACCATCTCCACGCTCCCCAAGATTTACCGTGGGCGCAAAGAAGTGGGCATCCGCATCCCGCGGCACGAATTGGTTCAGAGTCTCGTACGATTTTACGGGCGACCGCTGACCGGCTTCTCCCTGCCCGCCCTTTCGCCCGAGCTTGACGAGGCGTACGGATTCGATCCTTCGCTCATACACGAGCTCTACCAAGACCTCGTCTCCGTCGTCGTCGACGGAGGACGCGGTGGAGAAAGGGTAAGCGCCATAGTGGACTGCACGGCAGAGCCTTTTGAGGTTGTCCGCGAAGGACCCGAAGAGCTGATGGAGGCGTAAAGCCACACCCTTTGCCACAGGACACACGAGGAGGAGGGAAGAAGGTACAGACCAAAAATATTTTTTCGGTCGTACCGAGAGAAGGAAAAGATACAGACCGGGCGGAACTTTTTGACCCGTACCCAATCTGCCCCCGGGTCCCGAAGCGGAATCCGGAAGCCCCGCTTCCCTTTTCTTCCCCGCTCCGGTACTTAAATTTTCACGCACCCCGATGCAAAACATAGGGGAAGAGAAAGCGAGCCCCGCGAAAAAGGGGTATCTTTGTGAAAAGGCCGACTTGATGGGCCGATAACATCATCCAAAAGATTATCCATGGAACAAGGCGCACCTATTTTGTCCATCAAAAACGTCACGCTCAAGCGCGACGTGAATATCATTCTTAAAGATGCATCCATAGAGGTATTTCCGGGGGAACTGGTCTACCTCATCGGGCGTGTAGGTGCGGGTAAGTCTACGCTCATCAAGTCTATTTACGCAGACATCCCCATCAGTGAGGGCGAAGCACACTTCAAAGACTACGACATCAGACGGATCAAAAGGCGCCAAATCCCTCATCTGCGCCGGGATATGGGTATCATTTTCCAAGACTTTCAGCTCCTCATCGATCGCACGGTCGAGAAGAACTTGGAGTTTGTGCTTCGCGCCACGGGGTGGAAAGACAGCAAGGAGATAGAGCGGCGCATCAGTGAGGTCCTCGGGCAGGTCGGCCTCGAGAGCAAAAGCTACAAGATGCCACACGAACTCTCCGGAGGCGAGCAGCAACGCACCGTCATCGCAAGGGCGCTGCTCAATAAGCCCTCCCTCATCCTTGCCGACGAGCCTACGGGCAACCTCGACCCCGAGACTGGAGAGCAAATCCTGTCGCTCCTGATGGAGATCAAAAAGCAGGGCACGGCAGTCCTAATGAGTACTCACAACCTCTCTCTCGTAAAGAAGTACCCTTCGCGCATCTTCCAAGTGGAAGGTGGCAGGATCATCGAGATGAGGGTCAGGCAGGACGCGGTACGGGAGAGCGGGGAAGAGTAAACTTTATTAGACACGGCACAAAGAGAGAGAAAGAGTCTCTGACGATGAATAAAAAGACGTATTCGGACTATGTGGTAATGAAGTTCGGCGGCACCTCGGTGGGCAGCCCCGAACGCATCAAAGAAGTCGCCGGTCTCATCTCGGGATCGGAGCCGAAAATAGTCGTCCTCAGCGCTATGAGCGGTGTGACAAACACACTCGTGGAGATCAGCCGGCTGTACGCGGAAGGTAATGCCCGCGGAGCCCTTGCCTTGGTCGCAGGACTCGAAGAGAAGTACTATAAGGCAATTGACGAACTCTACTCAAAAGAGGCGACAAAAGAGGGACTCAAGGACTTCGTTCTCCATAGGATGAACTTTATCCGTAAGTTTCAGGAAGAACTCTTCACGGACTTCGAAGAGAAGCAGGTTCTCTCTCTCGGAGAAATCATCTCCGTCCGTATGATGGCCGCCTACCTCAATGAGAGCGGCAAAAGCGTCACGGCTCTGCCTGCCCTCGACTTTGTGGTCACCGACAAATACGGAGAGCCTAACCTGAAAATCATCCGCGAGAGACTCTCCGACCTCCTTGCCACCTACCCGGATCAAACCCTCTTCCTCACCGAGGGCTACATCTGCAAGAACGCTTATGCGGAGATCGATAACCTGAAGAGAGGGGGCTCCGACTATACCGCCACCATCATCGGAGCCTGCATAGATGCCAAAGAGATCCAAATCTGGACCGACATTGACGGTCTCCACAATAACGATCCCCGTGTGGTCGAACACACTTCCCCGGTACGGGAACTTCATTTCAGCGAAGCTGCCGAGCTGGCCTATTTCGGAGCAAAAATACTTCACCCGAGCTGCATACTTCCTGCTCAGATGGCGAATATCCCGATCCGCCTGCTGAATACGTTTGAGCCGTCTGCTCCGGGCACGCTTATCTCCAACCGTATAGACGAAGGCTGCCTCAAGGCCGTAGCCATCAAAGACGGCATTACGGTACTCCGCATCAACAGCAACCGGCGCTTTACTGCACGGGCGTTCTTGAGGAGAGTCTTCGAAGCCTTTGAGAAATTTCAGACACCCATCGACATCGTCTCCACAAGCGAAGTGGCCGTCTCGGTGGGAATCGACAGTACCCACCGACTCGAAGAACTGCTCATAGAGCTCCGGAACTACGGGGAGGTCTCCCCAGACAACGATATGAGCGTCATCTGCATCGCCGGGGATCTGAATTGGAAAAACGCAGGTTTCGAGGGTGCCATCCTTCAGGCTCTGGAGGACATCCCGATCCGAATGATTTCCTACGGAGGCTCCAACCACAACGTCTCCGTGGTCATCCGCACGGAGGACAAGGTACGGGCGCTCCGCCTGCTCTCCAAGCACCTCTTCGGGGAAGCAGGTCAGTAAAAAGGCACGGGCGATGGCAGAAAAGCGGGACACACTCCGGAAGTGGATTTATGCCACGAGACCCCATACCTTGGGCGCTTCCGTGGCACCTATGCTCATCCTGCTCGGCGCACTTCTCATTCCACCGGGATTCGGGAACCGGGTGGTTCCTTTTCTACTCGCCCTCTTCGTGGCGGTCTTTGCACAAATATCGAGCAATCTCGCCAACGACTACTTCGACTACGTGGGTCAGAAAGACACCGAAGAGCGGGTAGGCTTCGAGCGTCTCCTCACCACGGGTGCCGTCACGCCCCGACAGATGCTCACGGCGCTTATCGTCACTTCCACCCTTACGGCACTTGCGGGCATCCTCTTCGCTTATCTCCAAGGATGGTGGGTACTCGGCGTAGGTGTCGTCGTCCTCTTGGCCATGGTGGGGTACTCTGCGGGACCTTTTCCCCTCTCCCACCACGGACTTGGAGACATCGCGGTGGTACTCTTCTACGGGCTTGTCCCGGTACTCGTCCCCTACTTTGCCCTTATCGGCACACCGCCTCTGTCGCTCTTTTTGTACGCCCTCGGCATAGGCATCTGGGAGGCAAACATACTGGTCTGCAACAATTACAGAGACTATGAGGAAGACGTCCGAAGCGGTAAGCGAACCCTCGTGGTACGCCTCGGAGAGAAATCCGGGCCTTGGCTTTACGGGCTGAACAGTCTCCTGTCCTTCGTCTGCTTCGCAGCGGGCTTTGTATGCTCCTCTGTCCCGTCCCTGCAGTACATCTGGTTGGCAGTTATATCGGTCATCTTCGGTTCGATGACCCGCAAAGTATTCATAAAGAAAGGAGCCTCGCTTAACCGGATGCTCAAAGCCACGAACCTCGTAGCGCTTTTTATCGGTCTGTCGCTCCTCGTTTTTTACCTCATCGAGAAGTTAGTCTGAATCTACTTGCAGAAATGAAGTCCGGTACAGACCAAAAAATTCTCCCGGGTCCGTATCTCGCTCTCGCGCGGGTACGTGCAAAATTTTCTCCCCGGCCTGTACCTCGCCACGGGCGGGTTCGGCTACCGCTTGTCACTCATCATACACCCCTTGACTTATGACACCCTATAGATACCTCATCCCGCTACTCCTCGTCCTCTCGCCTGTGCTGTCGGTCGGTCAAACTTTTGATCCCGACACCGTACCTGAGGGCTTTTCGCTGTCTGCCGAAGTCGGGGGCAGGGCATCGACAGGTGACGTCGCCCCGTTTTGGATGTCAAACGGACAAGGCGGCAGGCGGTCGCTTGCGCCTAATGCCGGTTGGATCACGGTTCAATCGGGCTACCGGAGGACATTCGGCATCCATTCGCTTTCGGGCGTCGTCGAGGGCGTCGTCGAGACCGGACTGAAACCCGTTTTTCGGCTCAGACAGGCGGGCATCCGGTATGAGCTCCCGTGGATAGCACTCACGGCGGGAGCGATGAACTACAAGGAGCCGCTTGAGCTCTCCCCCCAAACCTCGGGGAAAATGATGCTGTCGGATAACGCGGCTCCGATCCCTATGCTGCTCTTTCAGACGAACGGCTTCCAAGCCGTGCCGTTCACCAACGGCTGGATCAAAGGGTACTTGGACTTCTCTTTCGGGCGAATGGTCGAAGAAGACCACCTCTTACGGACTTACCCCGATGCCGGACCCGGGGACTTCACATTTGGCACCCTTTGGCACCACAAGACGCTGTACTTGAGGTTCGGTAAAGAGGACTCTCCCGTTCCCCTAAGACTCACGATCGGGGGTTTGCACGCAGCTATGTGGGGCGGTCGTCACTATATGAGCGAGGAAAAGAACCCCTCCTCTCTCAAAGACTTCGCCCGCGTCGTACTCGGCAAATCCGGAGGCGAGGATGCCACGGAGAGCGACCGGATTAACGTGCTCGGCAACCAATTCGGGCAGTACTTCCTTATGCTCGACTATACGTCTGAAATCGCAGGTACATTTCAAGTCTACCACCACCATTACTTCGAGGACAAAAGCGGCGTCGAGTGGTCCAACGGTCCGGACGGGCTCTTTGGACTCAGTTGGAAAGCGCCCACACTCTCGTGGGGCGTGAGTCGCGTGACGCTCGAGTATGCCACTACGCTCCACCAAAGCGGCTCGATGCATATCCTCAACATCAATCGCCCCAATGGTCAAGGTCGTGGCGGCGGTGCAGACAGCTACTACCAAAACGGAGAGTACCGCACGGGAGCCACCTACCTAAGCGAGAACTTAGGCTCCCCTCTCCTCGTCGGCAGAGCCTATTTTCCTTACACCGAACCTCGTCTCCGGATCGTGCATAACCGCATCCGGGCTTTTCACCTCGGCTTAGGCGGCACCATCCTGCCGCTCTATGGCACGACCTATGAAGCAAAGGTTACATTTGAGACCTCTTACGGTAATGTCTCCGAGCGGCTCATCACGCCTGCGGGTGCCGTCTACTCCTATCTCCGCGTCCGCCAACCCCTGCCGTGGGTGAAAGGGCTGTCCGTAGGTGCCGAAGTGGGCGCCGACTTCGGGACACTAACCCCGCATACTTTCGGCGGCGCACTTTCCCTGAAGTACGACTTATGACTGTCTCCTTTGTCATCCCGCTCTACAACAGACCTGACGAGATCTCCGAGTTGCTCACTTCCTTTCTAAGCGTACGGAGACCTGAGAGCGGCTTGGACTATGAAATCGTCATCGTGGAAGACGGGTCTTCCATCCCCGCCGGATTGGTCGTGTCCTCCTTCCGGGATCGGCTCCCCATCCTTTACCTTACCCAGCAAAACACCGGCCCCTCAGGAGCCAGGAACCACGGGGCAAGCGATGCAAGGGGTGAGTGGCTCATCTTCCTCGACTCCGACACCATTCTGCCCGAGGGCTATTTCGATGCCCTTATTCCGGTTTTAAATGACCCGGAGACCGGACTTTTCGGAGGTCCGGATCGGGGACACGCAGACTTTAGTCCGCTGCAGAAGGGCATATCATACTCGATGACGTCTCTCCTCACCACTGGCGGCATCCGAGGTCAGAAAGACGGGGGCGGGAGTGCCGATGTCTTTTACCCACGCACCTTTAATATGGGCATCCGCAAGACTCTATTCGACAGACTTGGCGGCTTCGATGTCCGGATGCGCTATGGCGAAGACTTGGACCTCAGTATGAGAGCGACTGAGAGTGGCGCGAAGAGCCGTCTCGTCCCCGCAGCTTGGCTTTACCACAAAAGGAGAACCGATTTCGGTGCTTTTTTCCGGCAAGTCCGGCACAGCGGCGAAGCGAGGTGGGCGCTTGAGAGGAAACACCCCGGTACGATGAAACCGGTACACTGGTTGCCGTTTCTCTTTTCTGCGGGATTGGCACTCTCGGTGGTGATACCCCCTTTACTCGGGCTATACGTACTTTACGCAGTGCTCATCCTGTTGGATGCCACCCTGTCGTACAGGTACTCCTTCGAAGAGGCGCTGAACGCCGTCGCCGCCTCGTTCGTCCAACACCTCGGCTACGGTACGGGGTTCGTAAAAGGTGCCCTTAGGGGGCACCGGAATACTCCGGACTGAACATCGGCATTGAATAACCTCATACAGAGATAAAGATATGGAACGATTTGTAATGGCCTTCGGGCTGACTTTAGGGCTGGTCATCATCTATGGGCTGCTGTACTACGTATTCTTCTACGTCTTCTTTCCGAAGAAAGAAGAAATGACTCCGGAGCAGTCCAAAAACAGGCGCTACAATAAGATCGGATTCTGGTCGGTCTTAACACTCATGAGTTTCGGGGTCGCTTTCGTGGCAGACTCTGCCTACACCACGGCCTTCATTTTTAGCCCGATGCTCTGCACCTCCTATCTCATAGGCCATCATTATCACAAATCGATGAAATAAAGTAATGACAGAAAGAAAGAAATATATCGGGGCGCACGTCTCGGCGGCGGGCGGCGTACAGAATGCCCCCATTAACGCGCACGCCATCGGCGCCAACGCTTTTGCCCTCTTCACGCGCAACCAGAGGCAGTGGTTCCCGAAGCCGCTTACGGACAAAGAAATAGACGAGTTCCGAAAGAACGTCTCCGATCTCGGCTTCAGTCCCGACTACATCCTTCCCCACGACAGTTACCTCATCAACCTCGGCTCACCGGATGAGGAGAGTCGTACGAAAAGTCGCGGAGCCTTCAATGACGAGATGAAACGCGCCGAGCTCCTCGGTCTCAAGCTACTCAACTTCCACCCCGGCAGCCACCTCAATAAAATCTCCGAGAGCGACTGCCTCAGCTACATCGCCGAAGGCATCAACATCGCTCTCGAGCGCACGCACGGTGTGACAGCAGTACTCGAAAACACCGCGGGACAGGGCACCAACCTCGGCTACCGCTTCGAGCACCTCGCGGAAATCATCAGCCAAGTGGACGACAAAGCCCGAGTGGGTGTCTGCATCGACACCGCCCACTCACTTGCCGCGGGCTTCGACATACGCACCGAAGGCGGCTACTACGACCTGATGGAGGCTTTGGACAAAATCGTGGGGCTGGAGTACCTCAAGGGCTTTCACCTCAATGACTCCAAGAAAGACCTCGGCACGCGCGTGGACCGCCACGAAGTCTTGGGCGAAGGGTATCTGGGGATGACCCTCTTTGAGGCGCTCATCAAAGACCCCCGTACCGACAATATGCCCCTCATCCTTGAGACACCTGAGCCTGAGCGTTGGGCTTCGGAGATAGAACTTCTCCGCTCTTTTATCCCCGCGGAGTAAAGTTTATTTTTGGTCTGTGCAAAAGTTTTTCCTCGGTCTGTACCGGCGCATATTCTTGGTCCGTATCTCGCGGTCGCCTCGGTACGTGATAGATTTTGCGCCGTCCGAGAGGTCGCTTTGCCCCTTTTATGCCCCGCTTTCCTCTTGACAGACTGACCCGACCACGGGTATTTCACGATTAGAATGATTGCTTTCCCCTGTGCAAAAATAAACCTCGGTCTCCGCATTATCCGAAAGAGACCCGATGGCTACCACGACTTGGAGACCGCATTTGTAAAGATTCCGCTCAGAGATGCTCTTGAAGTCCTGCCTTCGGATTGTCTGCTTTGGGACGGAGCGGAGGATTTTCCGGAAGACAACCTCGTGGCGAAGGCCTACCGGGCACTCCAAAGGCTGAGACCCGGGGTTCCGCCGGCTCGCTTTATCCTGAGAAAAAAAATCCCTTCCGGTGCCGGTCTCGGAGGTGGTTCGAGCGACGCAAGTACCGCTCTTCGGCTCTTGGACGAGCTGTTTGACCTCCGGCTCTCGGAGGACGAACTGCACCGCACCGCCCGCTCACTCGGCGCAGACTGCCCTTTTTTTCTCAAGGACGAACCGCAGTACGCCGAAGGCATCGGAGACCTCCTCACGCCCGTAAGCCTTCCTCTCGGCGGGCTGAAGCTTACGCTTGTCTTTCCAGAGCTTTTCATCTCGACCAGGGAGGCCTACTCTTCCGTCACGCCACGGGAGCCGGAGGAGCCCCTCATTGAAACCCTCAGAAGGCCCATTGAAGAGTGGCGCGCAACTCTGAAAAACGACTTTGAAGCATCCCTCTTCCCGAAGTACCCCCTCCTCTCCGAGATTAAAGAAACACTTTACAGAAACGGTGCCCTGTACGCTTCTATGAGCGGATCGGGGTCTACCATGTACGCACTCAGCCGCCAGGCACTAAACTTGCCAAACGATTATAAACATCAAACCTTTAGCCTCAAATAAACAAAACACCGATGTCAACATTTTTCCAAAAGAAACTACTTTTATCCTCTGCTTTGGTTCTCAGTACGCTCCCTCTCTCAGTGAGTGCCCAAACGGACACCATCCCCGTGATGAAGTACAAGACGACAGCGCCGGAGACTTTCGTGAACCCCGTGATGAGCGACAGCGTAAACCTGTACGGCATGAGATTTGACCCCCTTTCGCTCTTGAAAGAGACACCCGTCCTGAGCTTTGCCTCCCCGCGCCTGAGCGACCTCGTGGCGACAGACGGATGGGTCTCTTTCGGTGAAGATGCCAAAAGCCTCCGCACACTCCAAGTCTCGCTGCTGACTACAAAGTTTGAAAAAGTGACACTCTTGGTCGAAAGCGACGCGCCCTTCCGCATCACACTGGATGGCAGAGAGATCGGCGAGAGCCAAGAGGGTACCCAAAGCGGAAACTATACCCTCAAACTCATCCCGTCGGCAAACCGTACTCTCGCCGTCACCACCCTGACAGAAAAAGGCGACAGGCTCCGCCTGCGCCTCGTCCCGAAGCTCGGGGGTAAAACCACCCTCCAAGTGCGTACGGACGACAAAGAGTATATGAGTCTCGACTTCGATCTCTCGGGCGAAGCTCTCTCCGGAGTCCAAGTCTCCCCGTCGGGCAGGTACTTCACAGTCCTGAGCAGGTACATCAAAGACCTCGAAACCTCTGTGACACGCCTGCTCTACAAAGACGGCAAAAGGGCAGGCACCCTTGCGGGAGACCTCTACGCCGCGGCCTGGATGCCGAAGAGCGATCTCCTCTACATCACGAAAGAGCTCGCAGGTGGCCGGCACAGCCTCATCACGATAGATCCCGCCACGATGGAGCGCACCACACTCGTCGAGAGCCTTCCTGAGGGAGACTTCGTTTTCACGGCCGACGAGAGGGGGCTCATCTTCTTCCCTCAAGTCAAAGGTCTGAACCGCACGGAGTACGTGGAGCGCGTACTGGGACGCTACGACCACAGAGACACGAAAGGCAATCGCGATGTCACGCTTCTCTCCCACTACGACATAGCCACGGGGATGCTCCGACCCCTCACTTACGGTTACAGGGGCACCTACCTTGTCGCGCTATCGCCTGACGGCAAGGAACTCATATACTCGGTTCCGAGAGACATCAAGACCTCGCCCTTTGAAGCAAGCGACTACATCGCGCTCGACCTCCGTACCCTCAAGACGGACACCCTCTTTACCGGGGAGTATAATGTCTCGAGGCTTGAGTACACCGCACGCCCCGGAGTACTTCTCGCCACAGGCAGTCCGGACGCCTTCGGCGGCATCGGTCGGGATCTCCCCGATGGTGTACTCGCCAATACAAGTGACGTGCAGCTCTACCTCTACGACCGCAAAGCGAAGAAAGCAAAAGCCCTCACCAAAGACTTCGACCCGAGCGTGGGAAGCGTCCTTGCGTCCGCGGAGACCTTTTCGGCGCTTTTCTCCGCAGAAGACCGCGACTACAAGAGTCTCTTCCGCATCGATCTCTCCACGGGTGTCATCACGCCTGTAAAGACATCGGAGGAATACATCTCCTCTTTTGGCGCCTCAAACGACCTTAGGACGGTAGTCTACGAGGGCGAGAGTGCCAATAACTCCGACCGTCTCTACGCCATCACGGGGACGAAAGAGCGCGTCCTCTACGACCTTGCCTCCAAGCGTCTTTCGGACGTGACACTCGGGGAGGTCAAAGACTGGACGTTCACGATGCCGAATGGGGACAAGGTGCCGGGGCGCTATTACCTCCCCGCGGACTTCGATCCCGCGAAGAAGTACCCGCTCCTCGTGTACTACTACGGTGGCACGTCGCCGTCAGGTCGTATGTTCGACTGGTACTACTCCGCGCCGATGTATGCGGGACAGGGCTATGTCTTCCTCACGCTTAATCCCTCCGGCACCCCGGGATGGGGTCAGGCCTACTCCGCCCACCACGTGAATGCGTGGGGTAAAATAACCGCCGAGGAAATCATTGAAAGCGTCAAGGGCTTTTCCGAAGAAATGCCTTTCGTCGATGCCGACCATATCGGCTGCTTTGGCGCCAGCTACGGCGGGTTTATGACCCAGTATCTGCTGACCCGGACGAACCTTTTCGCAGCCGCTATCAGCCATGCCGGCATCTCGAATATCGCCTCCTATTGGGGACAGGGCACTTGGGGCATAGGCTATTCCACGCTTGCCAGCACCGGGTCATACCCTTGGAATAACCCTGCCCTCTACGCGGAGCAAAGCCCGATCTTTCATGCGGACAAAATCAACACGCCTCTTCTTCTCACTCACGGGGATTCCGACACAAACGTACCCTACGGGGAGAGCGTCCAGATGTACAACGCTCTGAAGATTCTGGGCAAAGAAGTGGAGCTGCTCCGCGTCTTCGGTCAAGACCACCACATCCTGGAGCTGCACCGCAGACAGGAATGGATGGAGACAATGATGGCGTGGTTCCAGAGGTACCTCAAGGACGACCCCTCGTGGTGGAACGACCTCTACCCCGAGATCCGGTACTGAGCGCCCTTAGGCGACGCGAAAAAAGAGATACGGGTCGAGAAATCTTTCTCGGCCCGTATCTTTTCCTTTCCGGGTACAGACCGGCGCATCACGCTCGGTCTATGCCTTTCTCTGAGGTGAAAAAGTGTAAGTCCCCTTTCCCCTCTATGAGAAAGTATCTCCCCGGGGGGTCAGAACTCGTATGAAGCGCCCAACGACCAAAGATTTACGCCGGTCAACCGGGATGTCGCTATTCGGTAAGAGAGGTCCAAAGATAACCCGCCGAGGACTTTGGCACCTGCTCCGAGGGTGACGTAAGAGAGATCCTTCTGACCGAATTGGTACCCGGCTCTGACGAAAAAGGACTCATCATAGTCGTATTCGGCACCGAGTCCCGCAGTCAGGAGAGCCGCTTCTCTCGGAAGGAAGAAATACCTGCCCCCCAGAAGGAGATCCAAATGGTTCTTTCCAATCAGAGTAAAGCCCATTTCTCCTCCTAATTGCAGAGAAGCGGGAACCGCATAGCTCATACCTTCGCCCTTGTACGTAATAGGGCTGCCGAGGTCGTTTACCTTAAGCCCCAGGCTCAGATCGATCGGGTCTGTCGCTCTTGTGCGGTCGATCTCCGTGTGGTAAAACGCACCCAGGGATCCACTGACGGTGTAGGCTCCTTTACCGATCCAGGACGCGATGACATTCCCGGAAGCGCTCAGCATAAAACCGCTTCCGAGGTCGAGACCGTAACTCAAGTCCAGTGCCCAGTCAAACGGACGAATCGTCACAGGCTCAGCAGAGGGATTTTCCAAGGTAAAATACGATACCTTTGGGGCACCTTGTATGCGGTAGGAAAGGGAGAGGGCATGCCTGTCCAAGAATCTGTATCCGGCAACCGCATTAACCTGATAAGAGCGACCCTCCATGCCCTCAATCTTCGGAAAAATCTGACCGCTGACTTCCGCACCAAAAGTACGCTCATTCCCAAAAAGCGCCACGGGACTTGCAAAGAGGGACATCCGCGAGGGACGTACCCCCATCACGTCCGCCAAGGCAGAAGTACGTGCGTCCGGATTCGTCTCAAGGACGCCAAGGGGGCGACTGATCTGAGCCGAGACATCAAGTGGCGTTGTAATGCCAAGAGTAACGGCAAATGCGCCAAGTATAAAAAGTGTTCGTAGGTTCATCAGAAAATATCTGTTCTAATCTTTAATGACAGGGAAAATGCTTAATGCTTCAAGAAAGTCGTCTTGAACACCGGTCTCCCGGGAGTTTCCACGGCAAGTATGTAAGATCCGGAGGCAAGGTCGTGAATGTCAAGAGAAACCTTGTGGTCACTTTTTACGCCTGTCGAGATGTGCTTCAGTCGCTCACCACGGAGACTCGTTATCGTCACGTCCGCCGTTTTTACGGAGGGGTGCAGGAGCAGATTAAGCGTACTTTTTGCAGGAATGGGATACATAAGGCTCACGGTGGCCTCGGCATCCGGCACTACCTGAACCTTGAATGAAGTAGCGGTTTGTCCGATTTTGTCTTTCGCCACGATGGTAATGGTCGCGCTGCCTGTCTGCTTGGGCGTAAGGACGAGGTTTTGATCGTCGATGTCGACAGATACCGCGCTTGGTGCAGAGGACCGTGCTTCAAAAGAGACCGGCACTGCTTCGGTATAGGAAATTTTGTCGCCCAACGGCAGAGTCACTGCACCGCCCTTGAGTCCGACCAACATTGCAGACAGCTCTCCAACAAACTCCGGACGCTTATACTTGACAAACCGGAAAGAGAAAGGATACTCCTTCGTCTTCCCGAATTCGTCGGTAAGACGAAGCGTAAACGTATAGGTTCCTTCTTCCTTTTGTACCGGCTGGATGATCACCCGTATATTGTCATTGTCACGAAGTGCATCCACACCTTTCGTATCTCCAAACAGTTCATGCTTCCACTTGTGCCCGTCTGCATCTTTGATTGCGAGGACAAACTCGGTCTTTAGGACACTCGGCACAACGAGATCTCCCTCCGGCAATCCGGACACAGCTTCCGGGGCGTTATTTTTCGGCGTTTCAAACTGCAAGACAGTCGGGGCAGACGAGTTACCGAACTCATCCTCTGCCACAATGCCGATCACATACTTCTTGCCGTCCTGAAGATTTCTCAAAAGGTGAGAAAGCGTCTCCCCTATCTGCTTCTCTTCCCCATAAACCTTACCAACCGACTTCCCTTTTACGAGGTCGGAAGCGGAGAGAGAGGTATCATCGGATAAGTACAGGAGATACTGTGTCGCAGTCGGAGCGGAGGGTAACGCATCCTCATCGGCAGATACGTTCCAAGAAACTTCCGCACTGATGAAAGACGGTTTTACGGATAGACCTTCTACCTTGCGGGGCGCTTTTCCACCATCCGCGAGAAGCGCCCGTCCCGCATCGACGCATCCGACACCAAGCCTTCCGACAAAAGACGGATTGAGTACGTTCACGTCGTACGGGCGGATGGCGTGTAGCAGCCGCTCTTTCAGCATCTCGGGGGTAAAATCTTTTCCTCCGAACTCCGAGAGAATAAGTGCCGCCACACCCGACACCTGCGGGCAGGCCATAGAGGTGCCATCCATATATGCGTATCCGGAAGGATACTGAGCCGTCGGGACGGTACTGAGGATGGAGGCTTTGCGACCAAAATGCTCCATATCACCACCCGGAGCGAGAATGTCGACCCAGTTTCCCCTGTTACTAAAGAAAGAGACACGGAAGTCCCACGCAAAGGCTCCCACGGCTATCGCACCGTCATACGCACCCGGATAGCTCTTGTAATCCATCCCGTCATTTCCGGCTGCAAATATTACCACGCCCCCTTTCATCGGAGAGTCCGGAAGTTGATTGCCGTCTTCGTCCTTACCGGCGTTTTCGACAAAATAATCGATTGCCTCTTTGTCATAACGCGGAATGCTACCCGGTCCCGGATATTTATATCCCCATGAATTCTGACTGATGACGGCTCCATGATCGGCACCCCAAACGATGCCCGCAGCCCCACCTGCACTTCTCTCGGAATCTAACCCGTAGACCTGGGCGTTGATGAGCGTAACGCCGGAGTCGTCTGTACCATCTCCTCCAGCTATCCCGCAAACACCTACTCCGTTATTATTGACGGCGGCCACAAGCCCGGCAACGTGTGTGCCGTGTCCGCCCTCATCCGGATAAATCTCGATACCCGAATCACCTTTGAGTTTGCCGTCCTTATCGTACATAAAGTTATAGCTCCTTGAGAGGTCGAAATTGGCGGCAATATCCTCGTGACGGAAGTCTACACCCCCGTCGACTATGCAAACCACCACTTTCGGGTCTCCGGTATTAACCGCCCAAGCATCAAAAGCGTTAATGTCCGCTTTGGCGATGGCAGAAGCCCCCAAAGAAGCGTCGTTATGGAGGTGCCACTGGTCTCTGAGCATAGGATCGTTAAAAGTCGTGCCGGTGGTACTCTTTTTTTGCGTGGATAGGTCTTGCTCTGCAAGTGTCATCGGATAAGTCTCATAAGCCGGCTTCTCAAGATAATACTGCAGCTCCACACTCTCGAAAGCATCCTCCTCTCCAGCCATCATCAGACGGGCTTCCGTAGGGGCAATGTCCGTATCATAAGTGATGACCATCCAGCGATCCAGACCGGCTTTGTGTCGCCGATCCTTGAATTCGGGATAATCGGGAAAGAGAGGCCTAATGCTCTTAACGCCTACTCGGTTGAAAGTCGACTGCAACGAAGACGGGACGCTCCTCAATTCGATGGTTCCCCTTTTCCCCGTGACGATTCCGTCAAGGGCAGAAGGCTTTATCTTAACCACGAGTCGTCCGGGAATGATGCTGCGATTCACGCCGGTTGTCGACGTGGCTACGGATCGGGGCGATATTCCCTCCGGAGCTGTGTCCCCGGGTACGTCCATCTTGGAGCAGCCCGTTGCTGCGGCAAGGAGGCTCAAAAGAGCCAAAGGAATTAATTTTTGTGACATATTCTGATTGGGCTATATGGACTATCTATTTGGTTATGGCAACGGAAACAGCAGAACAAGCGACAGGATCCGAAATCCTTGAGTCGGACATAGTGGCTTTGATTCCGGTAGTCGTCTGAGGACTCTCATAGTGCTCATAAGAGAGGATCGCCACTACCGGAGCGCCAAACAACTCCGCATCGGCCTTGTCCATCTGGACAGAGAGCCGAATCTCGTCTTTAGGCTTGTCAAAGACAATAGCTCCTTGGTAGATTCCTTTGTAAATAAACCCGTCTGCTTCCGCCAATTTCTTAAACTCCCGAGTCACTTTAAATTGATTGTCGCCGATAAGGAATATCACCTTTTCATAGTCTTTAAAGACGAGCCTGGAATAATGCACAGCCTGTACATATTCGGGAGAAGGTGCGTCCGTCTTATTGGCACCCTGCGTAAAGTAGAATTGGTACCAATGGAAGTCTTCGTCCTCCGGATTCGATTTCTCCGCCGGCAACTTGTATACTTTCAGCAACATCTCACTTGAGGCCGGAAGATACTGCTCGTTCGTCATCGAGAAGACGGAAGTACTCTTGAGGGTATTGACTTCCCACTCTTCAATCTGGGGATATTTCCAAGAGACATTGTGGATATGGTTGTAGAACCCTGAAACGCCGTATGGGAAGCGCTTGAAGGTCGGCATATCTTTGCCTTGCAGGATTTGAGGCGTAAATCTCACTCTCACGTTTCCTGCCGAACCTTCATTCTCCTTGACATCGACAAAAAGGAAACCGTCCGGACTTTCAAGTTGGGGCGAAGCCGACGTCGATCCGGAGCGTTGGACGTAGCCCTGAGACTCAAGGAACTTCCGGAATCCCCCACCCTCCTGGATTTCGGACTTATCCGCAATCGGGAACTCCGCATAGTTGTACACCAAAGAGAAATCGATTTCACGGGAATAGGTCACTCTTGGAAGCACATCACTGGAGGTTGCAAAAGTAAGAATATCAGGTGTGGTCCACCATCCGCTATCGTCCCCTCTTTGGAAATAGGTCAAGGCATTTCCACGCTCTTTTTCAAAGATGATAAGGTCTTTGTAGTTAAGAACGTTGTGATTCTCTTGGTAGGGCAGGAAGTATCTTAGTTGTCCCGCTTGGGTCACCGTCAACTGCTGCGTAGTCCCATTGGAGAGGGAGATTGATAGGGTCGCCACCCGGGCTTCGACTTCGGGGTTACGCTCCGCTTCTAAAAGGATAACTCCGGCTTCGGTGTCGGTATGAACCGTAAGCCAGGAAGTTTCCGAGTCCACCGGCTGTATGTGCCATCCTTTGTCATTGGTTCGGACGGAGATCAGTTTCTCATCTCCAAGAGCAGAGAGAATCAGTTGGTCCTCCGGAATATCCGTCTGCCCGTCAAAGAAGAAAACGAGGTCGGACGCACTCTGCTCAAGGGTTACTTTCCTAACCAGCCCGCCGGCGATCACGGTAATGACGGAATGACGTGACGTGGCACTCTCATTGGCTTTGACACCTATTTCGAGCGTACGCTCCGTTTGCTTCACATCAATCCAATCGGCCTCGCCGGGCGTAACGAGGAAACTCCACGCATCGGCATCCGTAGTGACGTTCACGGTCTCGAGAGCCGCTTCTTTTCCGATTACAAGTTCGGTCTTAGACAGTTCCAAAGAGGATGGTTCGGAAGGTATTTTACTTCCCGTCCCATCCGGGGTACAGCCACCGGTCACCGCCGGCAAGACGGTGACAACTAAGCCCAGGAGGAGGGTCAATATGTTCTTTTTCATGGTAATTCTTGATGTTCCCCACATCTATTATGTCCCGGAAAGAGAAAGATGTGCAGGAAAGTGAAAGAGTCCGAAAATCATTTGCGATGCATTGCCTCGTGACGGGCGGTGAAAGCATCGAGAAACTCCCGACTCAGGATACCCATATCGTGTCGCTTACCCTCATTCATACTTTTGAGCATTGTTCTAACCGATGCCCCCTTTTCCGGATTGGGCATATAGAAATAACCCACGTTAAGGGCAGGATGTGTGCCGTCGTAGATGTCGGAGTACTGTACCTTCTGGAAATAATGGATAAGGAGCATATTGTTTTCCACGGGTTTGCCGTAAAAGAAGAGCTTCCCGTCTTTGGATTGGATCAACGAATACCCTTGGGAGGTCAATAGTTCTTCATACTCGTCGGTGACGAAATTCAAGCTACCCACGGTTCGAATCGCGAGATCGGGATTGGGATAAAAGAAAGCAATCTCCTTGATGGAATTCAGCATCTCAGGGGTATCGGCAGAGTCTTTTGCGCCATAGAAGAAAAACATGTGATACCCCGCTTCTTCATCACCCTTCAGTCCGGTGGAGAAAAGTTTGAGCTGGGTGTTATCCTCCCCTTCATACTTTCCTTCGTGTTCGAGGTGTCCGCCATTGGCGGTCTCGAAGTTATCCACATCTTTTTCTTTCTTATCGGGCTTGTTCAAAAGGGCAAGGAGACCGGTCGGTCCTTCCGGAAGTTTGCCGAATGTGGGAAGTTTCTTGGTTTGCGGATATTGAGGCTGGAACTTGAGGATTCCTCCGTCAGACAGTCTCTGATACTGGACGGACATGGTTCGGTCATTTTTCAAGAATTTCAGGTAGATATCCGATTGCGTTTCGACCTCATTGTATCCGTTATCTTTAAGGAGAGCAATGTAATCGTCCATTTCGACGGGGTTGGTCGGATCGTCATAGACGAGTATCATCCGAACTTCCGAATACTTCAAGTCGGAAAGCGAGTTCTGAACGTAACTGATCATAGGCATATAGTCGCTTGTGGTTACGTAAAGCGCATAACCGGGTGAGCCGTTCGGGTTAAATCGGTTCGGAGCCTCCGGATCGGAGTAAGATTGGAGGATGTTGCCTCTATTTTGTTCGAAAGTGAAGAGATCCACCACACGGTAGGGGATTTGGGGTTCGTAAGGCAGGAAATATTTGGTGACACCCATCTGTTTCACGGACAGCAGACGCTTTTCTCCGGTTTTACCGGTCACTATGAGGTTCACCGTACGGGCATCGTAGGAATCATTCTCGGCAGCCTCCAAATAAACGACCCCGGCACCATCGCCACTCTTTATGGAGAGCCAGTTGGCTTCCTCCGGAATCGGTTCGAACGTCCAAGATGAAGCATTTGTAGTCACGTCAACGGTTTGAAGACCTCCTTTGCTCGAAAAGACGACTTCCTCCTTGGAAAAGTCAAGGACGAAATCGGCTGAAGATTGGGTGACGGTGACTTTGGACTGGTCACGACCTGCAAGGATGATCACGGAAGCGCTTCTTGTGTCGCCGGACAAATTGGGCGTGACGCTCACCTCGAGGTTATTGCCGTTTTGGGACAATTGCAACCACGTGTTTTCGGGGACGTTTGAGATAAAACTCCATTTGGATTTCGTATTTACGGTAACCGTTTCGCTACCGCCGGTATTAGCGAACGACAGGTCGCTCTTGCTCACTTCAAGCGGCAGAGCCTCTATATCGTCGGAAACGTCCTGCCGGGGTACACACGAAGTAATCCCGATCAGGACACAAAGCACCATCGCGACTGAAAGGGGTCTGATGGACGAGGAGGAGAGAAATAGTGATGGTCTCATACTCTTTTAGTCTGCTTGTTGTTTTATAAAAAGGTTAGTTTTGACTTCGTCCGAAATGTTGGTGCCACCCACAGGAATTTCCCGAGTAGTAGAGACTCTGTCAGACCCTTCTTGGTCTCTTCTCGCGTCGTCACCGGGGGAGTTACTCCGGCGCATAGAGAGACTTATGTGGTTCTGCTGTCACTGGTAACGGGCCTCCCTGTGTGGGCATTTCAATTTCGACACGCAACAAACATAGAAAAAATTATAGAAAAATCGGTGCATTTTAACCGCAACATCAATAAAAAAGTTATTTCTAAAATCAAAAATCACTCTTCAGAGTCCTTCGAATACCCTCCGGTGGATCCTTCCACAAGCTTAGCGGCTTCTCCAAAAGCGCTCGAAATCAGCAGGAAAAGAGATACAGGGCGAGGATTCTTTTTCGGCCTGTATCTTTTTCTCTCCCGGTACAGACCGAAAAAGCACGCCAAGCCCGTACCCTACCCAATCGCCCTACTCTATGAGACGCCGGAGGAGATTTGGAAGTTTGGGCAGGAATGATTAACTTTGTGTTACGAAGAAAAACGGGTGAGAAACGACATTCGCGTCGGGCAAATGGGAAACTCATCAAACATATTACAAAACCGAGATTACTTGAAGCCTGTAATGACCGGCCTCGATAACCACTCTTCGGATTGGTCGTAAGCGGGAGACCCGCTCGGGGGACTTCAAAGCGAGCTTCAGCCTCAAATCCTTATAATCGGAGTTTTGTCACTTTTCCCCGGCGCGATCTTATACGAGAGACTTTCCTTTGACCACAGAGGGTCACGGGAGAGTCTCTCCCTTTTTGTCCGATTCGTACTGACAGAGCACGTCACCTCTGTCGTGTCTGTCTTTTCCGGAGATCGGATACCGCCCTTTTGGCACACCCTTTGCAGAGTGGGTAATAGAGCATTCACTCAAGAAACAATAACACATAACTATCATACACATTACAAATGGGAAAGATAATAGGCATAGACTTGGGAACGACCAACTCCTGCGTTGCTGTCCTCGAAGGCAACGAACCGGTGGTCATTACCAATAGCGAAGGAAAGCGCACCACCCCGAGCGTGGTGGCATTCGTCGAAGGAGGAGAAAGAAAAGTGGGCGACCCGGCAAAGCGTCAGGCCATCACGAACCCCACAAACACGATTTACTCCATCAAACGACTGATGGGCGAAAAATACAGCGAAATCGCCGGGGAAGCAGAGCACCTGCCTTACAAGGTGGTGAATGGCGAAAACGGCACTGCCCGCGTCGAAATCTCCGGACGTCAGTATTCTCCGCAGGAAATTTCTGCAATGATTCTTCAGAAAATGAAGCAGACTGCGGAAGACTATTTGGGCGAAAGCGTGACGGAGGCAGTGATTACCGTACCGGCTTATTTCTCCGATGCACAGCGCCAAGCGACTAAGGAAGCAGGCGAAATCGCAGGTCTTACCGTGAAGCGTATCGTGAACGAACCGACGGCAGCGGCTCTCGCGTACGGCCTCGACAAGAGCAATAAGGATATGAAGATTGCCGTCTTCGACCTCGGTGGCGGTACATTCGATATCTCCATCCTCGAACTTGGGGACGGAGTCTTTGAAGTGAAGAGTACCAATGGGGACACACACCTCGGTGGTGACGACTTCGACCGCTCGATCATCAATTGGCTCGCGGACGAATTCCAAAGCGAAGAAGGGGTAGACCTCCGTCAGGACGCGATGGCGCTCCAGAGACTGAAAGAAGCCGCAGAAAAGGCAAAGATCGAACTCTCCAGCACCACATCCACGGAGATAAACCTTCCGTATATTATGCCCGTAGGCGGCATCCCCAAGCACCTCGTCAAGACGCTGACGAGAGCCAAGTTCGAGCAACTTGCAGACAAGTACATCCAAGCCTGCAAGGCTCCTGTGGCACAAGCCCTCAAGGACGCAGGCATCTCGGCAAGCGAAGTGGACGAAGTCATCCTCGTGGGTGGATCCACCCGTATCCCCGCAGTCCAAGAACTCGTGGCAAACCTTTTTGGCAAACAACCCTCCAAGGGCGTGAATCCCGATGAAGTCGTGGCTCTTGGAGCGGCAATTCAAGGGGGTGTACTCAGCGGTGACGTCAAAGACATCCTCCTTCTGGACGTGACCCCGCTCTCCCTCGGTATCGAGACAATGGGAGGCGTGATGACCAAGTTGATCGATGCCAACACCACGATCCCGACGAAAAAGAGTCAGATCTTCACGACCGCAGCAGACAACCAGCCGTCCGTGGAAATTCACGTACTCCAAGGCGAACGCTCGATGGCACGAGACAATAAGACACTCGGCAAATTCAACCTCGACGGCATACCCCCCGCACAGCGTGGCGTGCCTCAGATCGAAGTCACTTTTGACATCGACGCCAACGGTATCGTAAACGTCTCCGCAAAAGACAAAGGCACCGGCAAGGAACAGAAAATCCGTATCGAAGCCTCCAGCGGACTTTCCGACCAGGAAATCCAAAGAATGAAGGCAGAAGCTGAAGCGAACGCCGAAGCCGACAAGAAAGAGCGCGAACGCATCGACAAAATCAACCAGGCCGACAGCGTCATTTTCCAGACCGAAAAGCAGCTGAAAGACCTCGGAGACAAGATCCCCACAGACAAGAAGAGCGAACTCGAAGCTGCCCTCGCCAAGCTCAAAGAGGCCCACAAGGCTCAGGACATCCCCACCATTGACACCGCTATGGAAAATCTCAATAAGATTGCCCAAGCTATGTCCGAAGCGATGTACAGCCAGGCAGGCGCCCAAGGTGCAGGTAACCCCGGCTCCGAAGCAGGATTCGGCGGAAATGCCGGCAGTACGAACGCCGGTTCTCAGATCGGGTAGGTCGGAAAACGGAGTAAGTTTTCTGACCTACTTTCGTTTTCCTTCCTCCCACACCACCGTACGTGCCGTTCGGCATACGGCGGTTTCGGGCTTATCTTGTCCCTTTTGGACTCCGCATATTGGACATCGTCACTTCTTCTCTATTGTCGGGATACGCCCTATCGTCTTGAAAAGAGAGTTCCTCTTCGGTCATCTGACTACTACAGTTTCCAAATACACAGATTGTCTTGTGAGACAATGCACGATTCGGCCCTTCGCCTTGACCGTCACGCGGTCGGCTACTTCGGCCTCTGCTGACTCCTCGACATTCGTTGTTACTATCCTTGCGGACTGCCGAGGCCTCGCGGGGTAAGCCATACATCTTTCCTCGTTTACCTGCATGGTTTACGCAACAAGGTTACGGTTGCCTTTAGGAGCTTCACTGTCTTTAGCCAGCTTGTCCGCTTGATGCGCCTTAGTACCATGTTTCTGTTCGTCAGGCCACGATTTCGCTATTGCTTCTTCTCTCCCGAGCGTCACCACTCGAAACTTGCAAGTCGAGCGTCACCACTCGAAACTTGCAAGTCGCTATGGGGTTCGTTGGCAACTACGCCCCGCGTGGACTTTCACCACAGATGTATGACATGCCCGTCATACTAAATAAAAGATTCCGGCGAAGCACAGTCTTCGTCGGAATCTTTCTCTTTTATGCCACCGAGATGCCAAGCAGTATATGATGTTTGAACAGTGGATGGAGCATTCAATCAAAAAGGATGGCTTAGGAAGAATCATTGACGGCGAGGAGACCGGGATTGGATGGGCTTGGGGCGTCACAACGTATCGTCCCGTCCGAGACAAGCCAAGCGGGCCAACAGATAAGGTACGGGTCAAAAAGAGCTCGAGGTACGGACCAAAAAATCTTTGAGATACGGGCATAAAAGAAATCGGGACACGTACCAAGATTTCTGTACCTTAGAGGCAAAGGTCTCCACGGGAAATGGAGTTTTTTCGCATTCTGAGACCTCCCCGTGTAAAGGTCTCACCCGGGGAACAAAAAGGAGTTTTTCGGGAAGGTGCATAGGGAAAGGGTGTACTTGAGAGAAAAGTCTCAAGCACACCCTTTCTCCAGAGCCATAAGGCTCCGTGTATGAGGCTCTGTCTTACTTAGCCACTTCTTCCAGTTTCTTCATAATGGAGAAAATGAAGACAGCCGAGATGAGGCAGCAGACAATAAGGATACCCCAGAACGCATAGAGCGGGAGCTTTTCCCAGAAAGAGCCCATAATGCCCACGAGGTAGTTGCCGACAGCCGTCGCAGCGAGCCAACCGCCCTGCATCAAACCGGAGTATTTGGGCGGAGCCACCTTAGAGACGAAGGAGAGACCCATCGGACTGAGGAAGAGCTCTGCAATGGTGAGTACGAAATAGGTACTGATGAGCCAGTAAGGCGACACCAAGGTGTGGCTTGGGTTACCGCCAAGAGTGCCGGGTGCGGGGAGGTTCAAGGAGCCTATGAGAAGCACCAGGAAGCCGAGAGCCGCGAGAATCATACCGATACCGATTTTACGCGGAGCGCTGGGTTCTTTACCCTTTCTGGCAAGATAGGTAAAAATGCCCACGGTAACCGGTGTGAGGAGTATGATAAAGAGGGGATTGAACTGTTGGAAGATCTGTGGGGTAATGTTCACAAGTCCTTCGCCGATGCTCTTGATATCTACGGTGTATCCCACTCCGATGCCGATGATACCGAGGATGGCGAGGACACCGCCGACGATGGGATTCTTTTTGGATCCGAGCACGCCGAAGAGCGCAGTGAGGACACCGTACACAAAGCAGATGAAAGAGAGGAGCATAAAGAGCGAGAAGGGGATGTAGCCCATCGCGTCCACTTTATTCACCGTATAGTCTCGGGCGAAGAACGTCATCGTCAGACCATTCTGATGGAAAGCCATCCAGAAGAAGATCACGACCACGAAGACGAGACCGAGGGCGAGAAGTCGCTTTCTCTCTTCTTCTTTGCTCATTTCGACGAGTTGGGTACCGCCGGCGGTTGCGGCCTTGGCAGCTTGGGCGGCCGTCACGTCAGCGTACTTCCAAGTGCGACGGAAGATGAGGAAGATGAGCGTGGAGATAATGAGCGAGATACAGGCCACGAAGAAAGCGGTGCTGTAAGACTTCGTAAGCGTGGTCGTCACGTAGTGCTTGCCGAAGTTACGGCTGAAGTCTCCTTCGCCCGTCTCCGGGATAAGACTTGCGTCGGGCGTGGCAGCCAGTACGCGCGTTTTGATTTCCTCCTGCTTGGCGGCGTCTTCGGGCAGACGGCTCGACATCAGAGCGTAGTCCGCGTCAGAAACGGCTGCGGGGTCGTCTGCGGCGATTTTGCCGTTCTTGGTGAGCTGATTGAGGGCGGCGAGCTTGAGATTAAGGAGCACAGAGGCTTCTTCTTCGGGGTACATCACACCCTGTTTTTTCTTCTCGTCGGTCACCAGTTTGGTCTGCTCCTCTGCGGAGAGATTAACCCACTTGTCGGCGTTTGCCGTCTGCACCCGGGTCAGGAAAACTTCCGGCGTGATGACGGTGTCGTTGAGCTTATTGTAATTGGAGGGGATGGAGGCGTCGTAGACGTAGCCCTCTTTGCCGAGGAACGAGTTCGTGATGTAGTTGCCCATACTCGGTGCGAAGAAGGCACCGATGTTGATGAACATATAGAAGATAGAGAACGCTATGTCCCTGTTTTTCGAGAAACGGGGGTCGTCATAGAGTCGTCCCACGAGCGCCTGGAGGTTCCCTTTGAAAAAGCCTGTCCCTATCGAAATGATGAGGAGGGACAGAAGCATAAAAACGAGTCCCGCGTTTCCGTTGCCCATAGGCAACCCGAGGATGCCGTAGCCGACGAACATGATCACGATGCCCATCAGGACGGTTTTGCCGTAGCCGAGCCACTTGTCGGCGACGATGCCACCGAGGACGGGCAGTAGGTAAATAAGTGCGAGGAAAATGCTGTATATCTGGCTCGTGGCTCCGGATCCGAGGCCGAATTTTGCCTGAATATACAGCGTTAGGATGGCGATCATGGTGTAGTACCCAAATCGCTCACCCATGTTCGATAGAGCCAATACAATCAGCCCTGACGGATGGTTTTTTGCCATATAAGAAGCTTTATAGAGGTGTTATTGAATGATTAAGTCTCACTTTGATTTTCAATGAAACGGGTTTTCCGGTAAGCGTACTCCTTGCTGTGGTTCGGGCGCTCAGGAGACAAATTTACGCTTTTTTTCTTAAAGTATGACTTTCGTATTTCGGTTTCTCGGATTTTCAGACACAGACGAAGCGTCTTTCGTCGGTCTGTATCTTTTTGACGCGCGGTACGTACCGGGAGTATCGCCCCGGTACGACCGAAATTTTTACCTAAGGTAAGCACCTATTCTGCAGTCGGTATGGTAGGATCCAAAGTGCGGGCTATGTCCAGAATCCTAAGGTACAGAGGGGGGACACCGAGCGCCACGCCGTCGATCTCCGAGACGCGCTCCATCGGGATGAGTGAATTGGTGACGAAGGCGCCGTCCATCCTGCCGATGTCTTCGGAAAAGAGGATACGGCGCTCCTCCACTTCGATGCCTGCGCTGCGGAGTGCGTCCGTGAGGACTTCGCGAAAGACACCGGGCAGCAGACCTTCAGAGGGCGGAGGAGTGAGGACTTTGTTTCCTTTGATGAAGAAGAAGTTGGTGAACGTTCCCTCCGTCACACCCCCGAACTGATTCAAAAAGAGTACTTCGTCGAACCCCTTCTCCCGAGCACGGTTGTGGGTGAGGTAATTGAGGAGGTAGTTGCAGGTCTTGAAGCGGTTGAGGGGGTTATAGGCATCCCGTATGGCAGGAGCCGATGCCGTGACCTTCAGTCCGAGTTCCCGGTAGGGGTTGTGGTTGCGGACTTCACTCGAGACGAGAATGTTGTAGCCGTTTGGGGCATCGGCAACGGTGAGACTGACGGTGTTATTGCCCTGGATGGGGAGTGAGGCGATTTCGTCGAGGATGTGCTCATAAAGCCCGGGTGCCTGTATGCCCACGAAGTCCACCCCCCGGATGAGCCGCTCGAGGTGCAGGCGGAGAAACTGAGGCTTCCCATCGATGACCTTGATGGTCTCGAAGAGACCCATTCCGTACTTTACGCCTCTGTCCGGAGGATTATTCCAAGTCGCTTTTCGTCTGATCATATCACGCTTCGTCTTCGTCGTCCAAGGTGGTGAAGAGGTCGATGAGGGGGCTGCTTTTGGCGATCGTCTCGTCGTACTCGACCTCCTCATCCGAGTCCCAGGTGATGGCACCACCGCCGTAAAAACAGCACCTGTCCCCTTGCTTGAGGATGGTGCGTATCAGGATATTGAAGTCCGCGTCTCCATTGAGGGAAAAGTACCCGAGGGAGCCGGTGTAGATACCTCTGGAGAAGGCTTCGACTTCTTCGATGACTTCCACGGCTGCCCGCTTGGGAGCTCCCGTGATGGATCCGCCGGGGAAGACGTGCCGCATCAGACTGATGGCATCCTCTCCCTCCCTCAGTCTGCCCTCTATCGTAGAGACGAGGTGGTGGACATTGGCGTACGACTCGAGGCGGTACATCTCGTCCACCCGGACGCTCTCGGGGATGCAGGAGAGGGAGAGGTCGTTGCGCATCAGGTCGACGATCATCAGTAGCTCCGAGATGTCTTTCTCGCTGTGGATAAGTGTCTCTCGTGCCTCCAGGTCTTCTTCTGCCGTCTTACCCCTCGCGATGGTACCTTTGATCGGTCTCGTGGTGACGACTCGGCTCCTGCACTCGAAGAGGCGCTCAGGGGAGGAAGAGAGGACTTGGTACGGACCGAAGTCCATATAGGTCATAAAGTCGGCGGGATTTTTCTTTCGGAGCTGCGTGTAGAGCGCGACGGGGTCTGCGGTGTCGCGGGCTTCAAAGCACTGCGAGAGGTTGACTTCGTACACGTCGCCCTTGCGGATGTGCTCTTTGATCTTGCGGAACCCGTCGCAGTATAGGTCTTCTTCCGGGAAGATCAGCCCCGAGAGACGCTTCTCCCATCCGTCTTCGTCCTCCTCTGCTTTGAGATCCTCCGAAAGGACTTTTTCCCAAAAACCGACCTCCGTCTCGTCCAGGTAGTGAAGGGTGTACTTCCCGCTCCCGGTGTCCCACTCGAGGACGGACGTGTAGATGCCGAAGAAAAGGTCCCACACTTCTGCGGGCTTTTCATTAGTGAAGTTGATACCGAGGTTATGCGCGGCAAAGTCGTAGCTGAGACAGCCCACGGCACCGCAAGTGAGCCCCGAGGATGACTCCGCCTTGGGGTACTTGTCCAGTAGCTCCCGAAGTACGCCGAGTGGATCTTCTGCCATAAGGTGCCTGCTGTCCCGACCTTCGACGACGATCTCACTGCCCCGGGATTTCAAAGTCTCCCGGGGATTGCAGCCGAGGTAACTCTTATTGCCGAGCTTTTTGTCTCCCTTGGCACTGTCGAGGAAAAAGGGCATCCTTTCACCCTTTATCCTCCGTAGTATCGCCAAGGGCGTGAGGGAGGTCTCGACAGGCTTATTCTTGATGGCGCCGTATCTCATAGAGGAAGTTTTCGATCATTGTCAGTCCGTGCCGTGTCCCCACGCTCTCGGGGTGAAACTGCACCGTCTCCACCCTGCGGGTCTCATCCCTCAGTCCCATAATCACGCCGTCCGCCGTCCGTGAGGTGACACGAACCGTCCCGAAAGAGCCATTCACAAAAGTTGCATCCGAGACGATGAGGGAGTGGTACCTCATCACTTCGAGGGGCGAAGGTAGGTTCCGAAACAGCCCTTTGCCGTCGTGCGTGATGGGTGAAATCTTGCCGTGCATCGGTCTCGGACCTTCGACGACGGGGATGCCGAGGGAAGCGGCAAAAGCCTGATGCCCGAGGCAGACACCGAGTATGGGGATGTGTCCGGAGAGACGACGAAAAATCTCGAGCGAAAGAGGTGCGTCTTCCGGTCTTTTGGGCCCCGGGGAGATGCAGACAGCCTCCGGAGCGAGCGCCGTGATACCTTCGATATCCGTCCGGTCATTGAGACGCACCACTACCTCCTCACCCAAGAGACGGAAGTAGGTGACGAGGTTGTAGGTAAAAGAGTCGTAGTTATCGATGATTAAAATCATAACACAGGCAAAGGTAACGCTTTTTCGCCCTATGTGCGGGGGAAGAAAAGGTGCGGACAAAAAAATAAACGGCTCTTGATGCCGGATGGAATCAAAAGCCGTCGTAAAGTGAGAGGGTGACCAGAGGGTTTCGAACCCTCGACAACCGGAACCACAATCCGGTGCTCTACCAACTGAGCTATGGTCACCATATTAACCGCTTACCCGAAGTCACTGTTTCTCTCGGAAAGCTTGTGCAAAGATACCAAAAGTTTGGATACTGCAAAATAGTGCGCTCCGTGCCCTTAAAAATTAACCCTCCGTTTTGTAACGCCGAGCTCTTCACTCCGAGCACCGAACCAAAAGAGGTACGTACCGAGACGTTTTTCTCGGTCTGTGCGGGAAAGATACGGGACACGTACCGCGGAGGTATTCCCGGTACGTACCTCGTTTGATCCGTATTTTTGTGTAAATTTGAGAGGCGTACCGAAAAGGCACGCCCTCTGCGACACTGTTTTTACACCCAAAGAATGAAGAATAGGTTTAGATTCTCCGTCATATATCCGCTTTTTCTTATGCTCGCTCTGCCCGCTTTTGCGGCAGAGAAGGTTGAGGCAGCCGTCCCGGGTGACAGCACCGTCCTCACACCTTTTGAAAAGGCACGCCGGGACCTGGCGGCAGGAGACTATGATGCCGTGGCGGAATACCAAAAAGGTCTCGGCAAAAAGGAGGCGGGAACCCCGGATCAAAAAATGCTCTCTGCGGAGCTGTCCCTTGCGCGCTTCGATCCCGCGCACGCCTCCGCTCTCCTTGGCAGCATTACGCGAAAAAAGGTAAAGGACGGGGCACTCTTTGAGCGCCTGACCATACTGATACAGAGAGAGGAAAGGATGCTGCAGTCGGCGCTGCCGGTCTCCCTTGTGGGTACACCTCGGAGAGGAACCTCTTCCGAGATCTCGCGGTTGATCACGGAGATGGCGGCTCCGGCTGGTCAAATCTCCGAAAAATCCTTTACTCCTTCGGACGGGAAAGTGCGCTGGCAGGTGATTCCCAAGACGGGAGGAGGCGAGACTTTCGGTCTCGTGTACCGATTGGGAGACTGGTCGTGGGATGAGGCGAATATGGAAGAGGTGACGGTGCTCGGACTTGATTCCCCGGGCAAGTTTTCGTACCCCTTCCTCCTCTCCGATGGCGAAACCCTTTACTTCTCTTACTCGGGACCCGAGACCCTCGGCGGGCGGGACATTTTCGTGAGCCGCTACGATGCGGAGACGCATACGCTCCTTGTACCGCAGCAATTGCCCATACCGGTCAATTCTCACGCCGACGACTATGCCTACATCTACGACGAAGCGACCGAAACAGGTGCTTTCGTTACGGATCGGGACAGTCCGGAGAGTAGTGCCACGCTCGTCAAGTACACCAAGGGCGAAGCCGGCTCCCTTCCTGCCGCAAAAGACTCGCTCTCGGCTTATCTTCTTTTCCGGTCTCCTGTGGCGAAACCCGACGCGCCGATGTTTGAAGGGCACGCGGTTCGACCCGAATCTGCCGCAGAACCCATTGTCCGGATTAAAGACCGCACCATTTACGGCAAAAAAGACCTCCGAAATCCCGCCTCGGCAAGCATCCTGGACCGCTATCTCGATTTTGAGGAGAGCGTGCTGTCGGAGACTGCGCGCCTCAGAAACTTAAGGGAGGAGTATGCAAAAGGCGGCACCTCAAAAAAATCCGTCTCCTCGGAGATACTTGCGCTTGAAAAAGAATTGAAGGATCGCAGAGCCGAGCTCCGTACCCTTCTGAACGAACTCATCAAGAGTGAAACCGCTGCCCACTGAACATCCAAGAAATTTCCACTTGACACCCCACAAAATAAACTCTGAAAGCCTATGAGCCTTACTGTACTTATCCTCCTTACCATCGTGGCGGCTGTCGTCGTCGCCGCGCTTATCCTGGGGGAAATCTTTTTCCTCCCCGGCTTCGGACTGCCCGGCATCCTCGGAGGTCTCGGACTTGTCGGGATCAGCGGCTACCTCTTTCTCTCGGGCTATGGCACTCTCGGGATGATTTTTATCGTCATCGTAGCCGTTCTCTTTGCACTCGGCTTTTGGCTTTTGAGCAAAAGGGATCTCAAGGGGTTTGCCCTTAGCGAAAAGGTGGAGGAAAAAGTCAACACCCTGCCTCCCTCCCTGAATCGGGGCGATCGCGGCATCGCGCGAAGCCGTCTCACTCTCGGGGGCAACGCCGAGATAGAGGGCGAGATATTTTATGTCGAGAGCGAGGAGGGGTTTATTATGGAGGGGACGCCCATCTATGTCTCTCGGATTGAGAATAACAAGGTATTCGTGCGCGTCATTAAGGACGACTTGATGTACGGACCAAAAGGCGACCAACCGTCCCCCGCCATCTGACCGAATGCGGGCAGACCGACGGAGGGAAAAATCCCGGACGTACCGAGACAAACTTTTTGCCCGTACCCCCGCAGGAGCCGGATACGTACCGGGGAGACTTTTTTGGTCTGTATCCCGTTTGTACCCGGGACGCACACCACGATAAAACGCCGAACTTTATTTCAAATCAAATACTTCAAACCTATGGAACCTTTTCTATTCCAAAACTCACTGGTGATTTGGACCGTGTTTGCCGCGATAGCGCTCATTGTCCTTATCATCTTCCTTCGCTACTTCCCCATCCTGCTCTGGGTGTCCACCACTGCATCCGGGGTGAATATCTCGCTGTGGCAACTCTTCCTGATGCGCATCCGCAACGTCCCGCCAGACGTCATCGCCAAAGCAATGGTCGAAGCCCACAAAGCCGGACTCTCCCTCACCCGCGACGAGCTCGAAGCGCATTACCTCGCAGGGGGACACGTCTCGCAAGTGGTACACGCGCTTGTGAGTGCCAATAAAGCGAACATAGACCTGCCTTTCGGCATGGCGGCGGCCATCGACCTCGCAGGTCGCGACGTCCTCGACGCAGTGCAGATGTCCGTCAACCCCAAGGTCATCGACACCCCGCCCGTGACCGCCGTGGCCAAAGACGGCATCCAGCTCATCGCCAAAGCCCGTGTCACTGTCCGCGCCAACATCCGTCAGCTCGTCGGCGGGGCAGGCGAAGAAACCATCCTCGCACGCGTCGGCGAAGGCATCGTCACCAGCATCGGCTCCTCGGATCGCCACACCATCGTCCTCGAAAACCCCGATACCATCTCCAAACTCGTCCTCAAGAAAGGCCTTGATGCCGGTACGGCTTTCGAGATTCTCTCCATCGATATCGCAGACATCGACATCGGTAAGAATATCGGTGCCGTCCTCCAGATGGACCAAGCTCAAGCGGACAAAAACATCGCACAGGCCAAAGCCGAAGAGCGCCGTGCCATGGCTGTGGCACAGGAGCAGGAAATGCGCGCCCTCGCCCAGCAAGCCCGCGCCAAGGTCATCGAAGCCGAAGCCGAAGTGCCCCTGGCTATGGCAGAGGCTTTCCGAAACGGCAATCTCGGAATCATGGACTACTACAAGTTCAAGAACATTCAAGCCGACACTGCGATGCGCGATTCCATCGCAGGCGAAACCGGCAATACCTCCAACACCAATAAATAAAGACCTATTATGTCCGAAGAAAATCGTCCTTTCGTCATACCCCCTTCCGAACTCATCATCAACGACGACGGCAGCATCTTTCACCTCCACCTCAAGCCGGAGGACATAGCCGACAAACTCATTATCTGCGGAGATCCCTCTCGCGTGGATATGATAGCGGAAAACTTCGACACCCGTGAGGTAGATGTCACGAATAGGGAGTTTCACACCGTCACCGGCACCTACAAAGGCAAACGCATCACCGCCCTCTCCCACGGCATAGGTGGAGACAATATCGAAATCGTACTCAATGAGCTTGATGCCCTCGCCAATATCGACTTTAAGACCCGCACCGCAAAAAAAGACCTCAAGAGCCTTACCATCGTGCGCGTCGGCACCAGTGGCGGACTTCAGGACTTCACGCCCATCGGCTCCTATGTGGCAGCATCCTACGCCATCGGATTCGACGGCGTACTGCACTTCTACGCCGACGAAGACGAAGTGGTGGATCACGATTTCGAAAAAGCGCTCCGCGAGCAGCTTAAGTGGAACATTTACGGGCTCAAACCCTATGTCGTAAAGGCTCCGGACGACCTTTTGACCAAAATCACGGACGGCACGGACATCGTGAAAGGTGCCACCATCGCCTGCAACGGCTTCTACGCACCTCAGGGAAGGCGCCTCAGGGGCAAGCTCGCGGATCCGGAAATGAACGCCAAAATCGGGGCATTCGAGTACCGGGGGCAGAAAATCACGAACTTCGAGATGGAGTCCTCCGCCCTCGCCGGCATCGGTGCCATCCTCGGACACAAGGTGCTCACCGTCTGCACCATCATAGCGGGCAGAAAGAGCGAAGAGATGAATACGAACTACAAAGGCACAATCGAAGACCTCGTCCGTATCATCCTCGACCGCATCTGACGCACCCCGGCATACTCCTCACCTGAAAAGGTGGAAGAAAGAGACCCGTACCGAGAGAATCGTCTCGGTACGGGTCTCTTTCCTTTCCGGTACAGACCCGGGCGATCACCTCGGTCTGTATCTCTTTTGGGATTACATCATTACTTCTCGATGGCGGCGATACCGGGAAGCTCTTTGCCTTCGATGGCTTCGAGGAGCGCACCTCCGCCTGTGGAGACGTAGCTCACCTTATCGGCGTAGCCGTATTTATTGACCGCGGCCACGGAGTCACCGCCACCGACGAGCGAATAGGCGCCGTTCTTAGTCGCTTCGGCCACCGCCTCCGCAATCGCCTTGGTGCCTTCGCCGAAGTTGTCGAACTCGAAGACGCCCGCAGGACCGTTCCAGAGGATCGTTTTGGACTCGAGGATGGCTTTGCGGAAAATCTCCCGTGTCTCGGTGCCGATGTCCATCCCCATCCATCCGTCGGGAATCCCGTCACTGTGTGCGATTTTCTTCTGAGCCTCGTTGTCGAACTTGTCCGCGATCACGGAGTCCGTGCCCAAGAGCAGGTTCACGCCCTTTTCTTTTGCTTCCTTCTGGAGGTCAAGAGCCAGGTCGAGCTTATCGTCTTCCACGATGGAGTTACCGATCTTGCCGCCATTGGCTTTCATAAAGGTATAGGTCATACCTCCCGTGAGGATGAGGTTGTCGACTTTGGTGAGGAGGTTGCGGATGATCTCGATCTTGGTAGAGACCTTGGATCCTCCCATAATGGCCGTGAAAGGACGCTCTATGTTTTGCATCACTTTCTTTACCGCAGAGACTTCCTTGTCCATCAGGTAGCCAAACATCTTGTGGTCACCGTCGAAATAGTCGGCGATAAGCGCCGTGGAGGCATGCGCACGGTGTGCGGTGGCGAAGGCGTCATTGACATAGACGTCGGCGAGGTCGGCGAGTTTTTTGGTAAAGTCCTTCTGAGAGGCTTTGACTTCCTTCTTGGCTGCTGCTTTTTCTTCGTCCGTAGCATCGTCGGAGAGTCTCGGTTTGCCTTCTTCTTCGGCATAAAAGCGGAGATTTTCGAGGAGCAGGACTTCGCCGTTTTTGAGGTTCTTGCTCATCTCGAGCGCTTCGGAAGAGGCGCAGTCTTCGGCAAACTTAACCTTAGTGCCGAGCAGCTCTTCGAGGTGGGCGAGGATGTGTTTGAGCGAAAACTTGGGGTCAACTTTCTTCGGGCGTCCGAGGTGGGAGCCGATGACGAGGCGACCGCCGTCTGCGATGATTTTTTTGAGCGTCGGAAGGGCGGCGCGCATACGGGTGTCATCAGTGATGTGGAAGTTTTCGTCAAGCGGGACATTGAAGTCGACACGCACGAAGACTCTCTTTCCGCTGAAGTTGTAGTGTTCGATCTTTGCCATGAGCTGTCTTGTAGTGTGTTTGAATGAATCTGTATTTTATGTTGTGTCGTTGTCGAAATAGCGATCCGCCGGAGGAATGCCCGGTGTTTTGCCCCGCAAAACACTTTTGACCACACCCTCTTGCGTCTCTTATTCTGCAAATATACCCCTTTTTAATCAGTCGTTGGCAGGCAGCAAGGCAGCTGCTTCCTTGATTAGGAGGATGAGTGCGGGAAGAGAAGACCTGTTGCACGAAATAGAAATCAGCCGACCGGACCGGCTTCCGACATCTAACCAAAAATGGGTACATTTGCGGAAGCCGTTAGCTTTGTTGTGGCGACGGCGGGGCAAAAGCCCGCAAATGACTTGTAAACAGGCGACAATTTTTATATAGTGAAAATAAACTACCATCTCGGCACCCGGCTCAAGTCCGCTTGCTTTGCGACCTACCTGCTCCTATTCATCGGTCTCGGCGCGAAAGGACAGGATATGCAGTCCAATCCGCTCTCCAGATTGGGATTCGGCACACTCCAAGAGAGTGTCACCGGCGCTTGGCGCAGTATGGGCGGTGTAGGTATCGGCGTTAATGACCCGACGGTTATTAACCTCAAGAATCCTGCCGGTTATGCAGGTACGGATTCGCTGTCGTTTCTCATCGATGCCGGCGTGTCGGTCAATATGGGACATTTCAGCGACGGCACTGCGAAGCGCACCTCTTTCCTCGGAGGCTTGGACTACTTGGCACTGCAGTTTCCGCTGTACAAAAACATCGTGGGCTTCAGCGCGGGCATCAAGCCTTTCAGCTCCGCCGGCTACGGGCTTACAAGTACCAATCCCGTTTCGGAAGGCAGCCGGACCGTAATGTTGCAGACCTTCACGGGTAGCGGGTCTCTGCAGAAAGCCTATGCCGGTCTTGCCGTGCGTCTGTGGGGCGGACTCTTCGTGGGCGCGAATGCCAATTACCTCTTCGGCTCGCTGACCCACTCTGTCGCCACTACCCCAAACTCGACCGTACTCTCTCAGTCCGTCCTCACCAACACAATCAAGATGGGGAACTGGGGGTTCGATGCCGGAGTGCAGTACCGCTATGAGTTGAGAAATAAGGAGAAAGACAACCTCGTCTTTGGGGTGACATATGCGCCCGGACTGAGGATCAATCCGATTTTTACGGAAGTGACGAGCAACAACGTCAATGACCCGCTTCGTCAGACGATAAAGCAGAGGGAAGTACAGGTCGAGACCACGATGCCTCACGATATCGGCGCGGGTTTCTCTTGGAATAGACCCGGAAAGTACACCCTGGCAGCGGATGTCTCCTACGCGATGTGGAGCAAGACGGTCAATGTATTCACCGGTGACGGTGTTTCGCTCAAGGATGCGTACAAGGCAGCCTTGGGATTCGAGTTCATCCCGGATGCCTACTCGAGAGATTACGGCAAAGTGATGAAGTACCGCTTCGGACTCAATTATGCCGGCAGCTATCTCGCCACGCAGGGCATCGACAGAATGCATAACGTGGGAGCCTCTTTCGGCATAGGGATGCCGGTGAACTTCTTCGGAGGAGACAGACCCTCCATCATCAATCTGGGACTGGACTACACCCACTCCTTTGCGGGGAAGGGTACGCCGCTCACAAACGACGTACTCCGTCTCTCGCTCTCGGTGACGTTTAACGAGACGTGGTTCAGGGAGCTGAAGATATACTGATGCAAAGAAGGGCGGAATAAACCTCTGGGTATTTTGCCCGTCATAATAATAACAGGATGAAACAGCTTGCCCGCAAGGTGGCGGCAAGAAAACTACATAGGCACGAAACTATAAACTTTAAAGCAGAATAAGAGATGAAAAAGTTACTACTATCCTTTGTCGCTATGCTTTCGATAGGGGCTATGTCTTTTGCTCAATCGAATGTATCCGACAAAACCGGTTTTAAGTCTGCGGAGGACAGCATCAACTATGTCAAGAACACCGCTTACTACAAGACCTATAAGAAGAGCAACAATTACGTCGATGCCTACAATTTCTGGAAAAAGATATACGACAACTATCCCGCCCAGACCAAGGACATCTACATTGATGGCGTAGACATCATCAAAGACAATATCGAACACGCAAAGACTCCGGAAGAGAAGCAGAAGTTCATTGGCGAACTGATGGGAGTCTACGACAACCGCATCAAATACTTTGGTGACGACCCCGACTATGGCACCGACTACATCCTCGGCAGCAAAATAGACGACTACATCAAGTACTTCGGCGATAAGGCAGACTACACCAAGATCTACGATTGGCTTAAGCCCGTGGTAGCGGAAAAGAAAGAGAAGACCGACCCTTTGGCGCTCTACTATTACAGCTACTCTTCCCTCGTCAAACTCTCCAAGGATCCCGCGCATAAGGATACCTACGTGAAGGATCACTTTATGGTGGACGACTTCTACAAACAGGCTATCTCAGCGGCCGAAGCCAATGGCAACACCGACGCCGTGAAGAACTACGAAGGCTTCAAGCAATCGGCTGAAGCCGCATTCGCGGCCAGTGGTGCCGCGGACTGCGCGACGATGGAAAAGATCTACGGACCACAGATCGCAGAGAAGAAGACGGACAAGGAGTTCCTCCAGACCGTGCTCAGTCTCCTCGGCAGCGTAGGTTGCACCGAAAGCAATCTTTATTTCGCAGCCTCCGAAGCGATGTACCAGATCGAACCCTCTGCATCCGCTGCCCTCGGTATCGCCGGGAAAGCATACAAGGAAGGCAATACTGCCCGTGCAGAAAAGTATTATAACGAAGCCATCTCCTTGAGCAAGGATGCCAACGAAAAAGGCGAAGTGTACTATATGCTCGCAGTTATGGCTTATGACAGAGGTCAGTACAGCACGGCTCGCAACTACGCCAACTCCGCTATGGCCAATAAGAAAGGCTTCGGTGCCCCGATGCTTCTCATCGCCAACATGTACGCTGCCACGGCCAAGAGCGTTTACCCCGATGACCCCATCCGCCAGCGGATCGTCTACTGTCTCGTAGTCGACAAAGCGGCTCAAGCCAAGTCCATTGATCCGAGCGTGACCGCTCAGGCAAATAGCATCATCAATCGCTACGCCGGATATTATCCCGCGAAGGAAGACATCTTTATGCACCCCGATCTCAAGGCCGGTCAATCTTTCACCGTAGGTGGATGGATCGGAGAAACGACGACGATTCGCGTAAAGTGATCTGCCCGGCAAGACACTCCTTTTGACCGAATAAATCGCTTGGAAGAAGACCCGAATAAAGAAACTTCGCGACCCGAGAACGGTCGCGGGATCTTACAGACAGAGAAGCCGGCACCTCCCTATCTCCGGGAGTGTGCTTGCTTCTTGTTTTGCTTCGTCCTCCTTATGGGATCCTGTAAGAAAGAGGCGGGAGATGTCACCGTGTCCGGCCTGGACACGGTACTCTACACCACTTTTACCACCGATGTCAACACCCTCATCTCAGACTCCGGGATCACCAAGTACAAGCTGCAGGCGAAGTACTGGTACACGTATGACAAACCTGAGAAGAAGTGGGTCTTTCCCGCAGGGTTGCATCTCGAGCAGTTCGACCTCTCTTTCAACGTCCAGGCTTCGGTCGATGCCGATACCGCATACTACTACCAGGACAAGAGACTCTGGGAGCTGAAAAACAACGTAAAAGTGATGAATCACTCGGGGCAACACTTCTTCGCCGAGACACTGTACTGGGACGAGGCAAATGAAGAGGTCTATTCGCACGATCCGGTTCGTATCGAGCGCGGGCTCGGCGAGTACCTGTATGCCGAGTACGGCTTCAAGAGTAATCAGACAATGACGAGGTACGAACTGTACTCTTCGAGTGGTCACATGGACGTCAAGGACGAGGAGGGTGCGTCGCCGATGGTGCCTCCGACCGGCGCGGGATCGGTAGTCCCTGCACCCACCCCTGCACCTCCCATGCCGGATCCGCGACCGAGACATCCCGCGCCGGCGGGTACGTCCCTACCGGTCGACACTTTGTCGCGGACTCTTCCGGCGCCAAGTACCCCGGCAGAGAAAAAGACGAATACCGAGAGATGATGCTTTTCCTCCTCATAGTCCTCACCATCCTTGCCTCTGCCTTTTTCTCCTCCGGAGAGATTGCCTACCTCTCTGCCGACAGGCTTCAGGCGGAGCTTGATAAAGAGAAAGGCAAGACGATTCCCAATATCCAGTCATTCTTCTTCAGGAGGCCTGGCAGGTACATTACGATGATTCTCGTCGGAAATAACATCGTAAACGTCCTCTACGGTACGCTCTTCGCGATGGCGCTCGAGCCCGTACTCAAAAGTATTTTTGGCAGCGACCTTGTCGTCCTCATCCTGCAGACCCTCGTCTCCACGGCTGTCGTCATTATCTTCGGGGAATACCTCCCAAAGATGCTCGCCAGGATGCGTCCGAACGATTTCCTGCGCGTCGAGTCTCCGCTGCTTTTCCTCATCTACATCCTCCTCTCTCCGGTCACGCTCTTCACTAATGGCATCACGTGGTTGGTGCTTAAAGTGATGGGCGTAAAAGGCACGAAGTCTGCGGTAATGCCGCTGAGCAAAGTGGACCTTGACTACTACATCGAAAGCAACGTCACGGACGAAGCTTCTGTGGTGTCGGAAGCCCGACTTCTGCAAAACGCACTCGACTTCTCAGAACTGAAAGTCCGCGATTGCCTTGTGCCCCGCAACGAGATCGCCGCCGTCGAGCAAAGCGACACGATCGAGGATCTCATCAAGCTCTTCACGAAGACCGGATTCTCCAAGATCCTCGTCTACAACGACACCATCGACGACATCATCGGCTACATCCACACCATTGAGATGTTCAAGTGTGCCACCGACGGCTCTGATTGGCACACGCACATCAAGCAGACGATATACATACCCGAGTCGTTGCCCGCAGAGAAGGTGATGAAGACGCTTCTCTCGAAGAAAAAAAACATCGCCATCGTGGTGGATGAGCTCGGTGGCACCGCCGGCATCGTGACCCTTGAGGACATCGTGGAGGAAATCTTTGGGGAGATAGAGGACGAACACGACAAAGATCGGGTGATGCTGAGACAAACGGACGAAAACGAATACATCGTGAGCGGACGGGCAGAAATCGACCAGATCAACGAGAAGTTTGACCTCAACCTCCCCGAGAGCGACGAATACCTCACCATGGCAGGCTATATACTGAACATCAATCAGGGCATCCCGAAGCGTGGCGATGTCATCAGTCTTCCTCCAAACTTCGAGGCACATATCCTCCGAGCTACGGGAAATAAGGTCACGCTCGTCAAGCTCAAACGGACAGGGGAATAATTTTTCGCCACAGTTTCTCCCGGACTTATCCACGACAACAAAAATCATAGAACCCACATATAAGCGTCTTAAATCTTATGTACAGAACGACTACTTGCGGCAGTCTCCGCCTCAGCGATGCCGGCAGTGAAGTGACACTTGCGGGTTGGGTGCAAAAAAATAGAGCCCTCGGCGGGATGGTCTTCATCGACCTCAGAGACCGCTACGGCATCACTCAGCTCACTTTCAATGCAGAACAGACCCCCACCCTCGTCGAAGAGGCATCCAAGCTCGGACGCGAGTTTGTCCTCCAAGTCAAGGGCGTCGTGGCAGAGCGCAGTGCCAAAAACCCCAATCTCCCCACAGGAGAAATAGAGGTAGAAGTCAAAGAACTTCGTGTCCTCAATAAATCCGTCACACCGCCCTTCACCATCGAAAACGAAAGTGATGGAGGAGACGACATCCGTATGAAGTACCGCTACCTCGACCTCCGCAGGGAAGTGGTCCGCAAGAACCTCGAGCTCCGACACCGTATGGCGATCGAGATCCGCAGCTACCTTGACAACCTCGACTTCCTCGAAGTAGAGACTCCGGTTCTCATCAAATCCACGCCTGAAGGTGCACGCGATTTCGTCGTCCCGTCGCGGATGAATCCCGGGGAGTTTTATGCGCTACCCCAATCGCCGCAGACGTTCAAGCAGCTCCTAATGGTGGCCGGCTTCGACCGCTATTTCCAGATCGTGAAGTGTTTCCGTGACGAGGATCTCCGTGCCGACCGTCAGCCCGAGTTCACCCAGATAGACTGTGAAATGAGCTTTGTGGAGCAGGAAGACATCCTTTCCACTTTCGAGGGGCTCTCAAAGTATCTTTTCGAGAAAATCCTCGGCATCCGACAGACCGAAAAATACCCGAGGATGAAGTGGGCGGATGCGATGAAGTACTACGGCTCCGACAAGCCCGATACCCGCTTCGAGATGAAAATCGTCGAGCTTGAGAGCGTGCTAAAAGGGCACTCTTTCTCCGTCTTTGACGAGGCGGAGTATATCGGCGGCATCGTGGTCAAAGGGGGTGACAAATATACCCGCAAAGAGATCGATGCCCTCACCGATTTCGTCAAGACCCCGCAAGTCGGAGCCAAAGGACTCGTGTACATCCGCGTCAAGGAAGACGGCACTTTCAAGAGCTCCGTGGATAAGTTTTTCGATACCGATGCGCTCTCTCTCGTCGCCCAAAAGGCCGGTGCCGAAAAGGGCGACCTTATCCTCATCATCAGCGGGGATAAGGCGGATAAGTGCAGGGTACAGCTCGGGACACTGCGTCTCGAAGTGGCAAAAAAAGAAGGTCTCCTCGACCCCAATGTCTTTTCCTGCCTCTGGGTCGTCGACTTTCCCCTCCTCGAGTGGAACGAAGAAGACAACCGTTTCTATGCGATGCACCACCCTTTCACGGCGCCCAAGCCCGAAGACATCCCGCTACTGGACAGTGACCCCGGAGCAGTTCGCAGAGATCATGAAATCCATG
>SFHG01000092.1 GCA_004555765.1 Bacteroidales bacterium | reverse complement strand
ACTCATCCCCGACTCAGAAATTCTGGATGAAGTCGTAGTGCTCGGATATGCAGTACAGAAGAAAGAGAGCCTTACGGGATCGTTGCAGCAAATCTCTGCAAAAGAGCTGAAGACCTCCACCACTCCATCCGTAGAGAACCTCCTGAGTTCAAAGGCTCCCGGTGTCTACGTAGCTCCGGGATCCGGGCAACCGGGAGCATCGGGTGCGGTAGTCATACGTGGTAAGAGCACCATAAATGGGAGCACAGCTCCACTTTGGGTCGTGGACGGCGTGATTGTCGGCTCTGATGCCGGCTCCCTTAACCCCAACGACATTGAAACCATGACAATCCTGAAAGACGCCGCCTCTACAGCTATTTACGGTTCCCAAGGTGCTAATGGTGTTATCGTCGTGACGACGAAGAGAGCCAAGAGTGGTGCCCTCAGAATAGATGTTTCGGCATTAGGTGGGATTACATCACTTAACAAGGGGAACTTTGACGTAATGACAGGCTCGGAGCTCTATGACCTTTACGCATCCTTTGGCAATCCACAGGATGTAAAGTTTCCCAGATGGAACGACGAGCTCCGTAACGCCAATTACAGCTGGTGGGATCTTGCTACCCAAATCGGATCAATCCAGGACTACAACATCACCATAAACGGAGGATCCGACAAAGTGAGTACCGTCACGTCTCTCGGCGCATACGACGAAAGAGGTGCCGTAAAAGGCTACCGATTCACCCGTTACAACGGACTGATGCGTACCACTTACCGTCCTACTGACTGGCTTACGATAAAGAGCTATATTTCCGGAGCACTCAGAGACACCGACGACAGGCAGTATTCGGTGACCGCGATGTACTCAAATCTACCATGGGACAACCCCTACACGAAAGACGGCTCCCCAATGCCCCACTACAGCAGCGAATGGGTGAACAGCAACACGACAAACTACCTCTACGACCTACAGTGGAATAGGGGCAGATCAAGGATGTATGACTTCTCTGTGAACCTCGACTTTGACGTCAAGATTACAGACTGGCTCACTTTTTCTTCTGTCAATAACTACAAGTTCCAGAACTACAGCTCCTCATACATCACCGACCCGCGCTCAAGCGTCGGCGAAGGCGTGCATGGTCGTATAAACGAAGATCGCTACGATATGCAGAGACGCTACACCAACCAACTTCTGAGGTTCAATAAGTCCTTCGGCAAGCACTATATCAATGGTCTTATCGCATATGAGTTCAACGACTTCCGGTCTCGCGATCTTAATGTCGCAGGAACGGGGATGCCCGCGGGATTCGACACATTGGATGTCACGACAAAGCCGGAGAAGACTAAAGGGGGCATCCAAGAGTGGGCCGTGCAATCCTATTTCACGAACTTCAATTATACGTACGATGACCGTTACATAGCAGAATTTTCCCTAAGACGAGATGGCGCTTCCAACTTCGGAAAAAACGCACAGTACGGTAACTTCTTTTCCATCAGTGGCGGTTGGAATATTCACAACGAATCCTTTTTCAAATCGGAAGTAATCTCACTACTGAAACTTCGTGCATCCTACGGATCGGTAGGTAACCGCCCCACTTCGCTGTACCCTCAGTACAGTCTCTATTCGGCAACCGCCACGTATAACGGAGTGTCCGGTCTCCTGATCAGCCAAATCGGCTCAGATGACCTAACTTGGGAAAAGAGCTATACCACTGGAATCGGGCTTGACGTCTCATTTTGGGACAGACTTCGGTTCAATTTCGACTTTTACGACAAAAACACATCCGACCTGCTCTACGCCGTACCCATTTCCGGGCTCAATGGAGTGACCTCCGTTTGGAAAAACGTGGGAGCGGTGCGAAACATCGGATTTGAAACAACCGTCGGTGCAGATATCGTCAGAACAAAGGATTGGCTCTGGACAGTTAACGCCAACGTAGGTTTGAATAGAAATAAAGTAACCGCCCTTTACGGCACTCCCGACCCGAAAACCGGAGAAGTCCCCCCAATAATCATCAACGGAGGTATCGGTATCGCGGGAGAAGCAAACCGTATCCTTGAAGTCGGAGAAAACTCCGACACGTGGTATCTTCCCGAGTGGGCAGGAGTCGACCCCAAGGATGGCACCCCAATGTGGTACAAGACTGTGACCAAAGATGGCAAAGAAACCCGCGAAGTCACCCACACGTATTCCGAAGCAGACTATGTCAAAATGGGATCATACAACCCTCTGTTCTTTGGAGGTTTTTCTACCACTTTACAATGGAAGAACCTTGATGTGAGTGCGGTATTCGGGTATTCCTACGGAGGAAAAATCTACAATTATTCCCGAAACGAATACGACTCCGACGGCACCTATACAGACCGTAACCAAATGCGACTGATGCCTTGGTGGAATCGTTGGGAGAAAGAAGGCGACATCGCCACCCATCCCAGGCCTATGTACAACGGCAATCACGATTCCAATAAGACCTCTTCCCGCTACCTCGAAAACGGTTCTTATCTCAAGCTCCGTTCACTCACTCTGGGATACAATATACCTTTGGAGAAATATCAAATCTCCAATATCCGCATAGCCCTCACCGGAGAAAACCTTTTCACCATCACGAAGTATTCCGGGGTAGACCCTGAGATTCCTTCATCCAACGGCGCAGTGATTGGCGGCACATCACCCGGTGTCTATCCGTCGACCAGAAAATTCACCTTGGGTGTTACCCTGTCATTCTAAATTACCGGCTATACCTATTCTGCAAAGACACATTATGAAAGCTAAAAGCCTCTTTCTGGCATTCATACCCGTTATAGGGCTTCTTGCCTCATGCGATGTAACGAGACTACCCCATAATTCCGTTTCCTCGTCCACGATAACAGACGACCCGAATGCATCAATAGACTACCTCCTAAATGGCGCTTATGCGGAGCTAAAAGGATGGAGCCAGCAAATGCACCCCGTCGGAGAGTATGCCGGGGACAATATAATGATCCGGGGCGCGTCCACGGATGCTTTTTACGAATTCATCAATTATCGGCGCACACCCAAGAACTACCGACTCAACAGCTTTTGGAACAGCAGTTACAAGGTGATTGCCCAGACGTCCAACATCCTAAAGATGATCAAAGAAGGGCAGTCTCCGGAGATAGACCAAAAGCTCGGCGAATGCTATTACCTTAGAGGAATGATGTACTTCTACCTCGTAAGGGTGTTCGGTCGTCCGTATTTCGATAACCCCTCCGGTAACCTCGGCGTACCTATTGTCAACGGTACTCAGGAGGATGTATTCGGGAAACTTCCGGATCGTTCGACAGTGGCCGAAACCTACGCCCAAGCCATAAAAGATCTCGAAAAGTCCATCAGTCTGATGCAGG
>SFHG01000091.1 GCA_004555765.1 Bacteroidales bacterium | reverse complement strand
GTCGCACCGCCGTACTCGGCGCACTCCTCAACGTCCGCATCAATCTCGGCTCTATCAAGGATCAAGACTTTGTAAAAGAGTATGAGGCGAGAGCCAAGAAGATGGAAGACGCCATCTCCGACATCGAAAAGGAAATCCTCGAAACCACTTACCGAACCATTTGACTATGATCTTGCAGACGACGCCCAAGACTGACGGCAAACCGATGAAGTTCGTCATAGGCAAAGAAGACCTCACACTCGACGTACTCGAAAAGCTCCTTTACTCCGAGAAAGTAGAGTACACCCTGTCACCCGCGGCACGCAAACGCATCGACAAGTGCCGCAACTATCTGGACGAAAAAGTAAAACGCACAAAAGAGCCACTCTACGGCATCACCACGGGGTTCGGCTCCCTCTATAAGGTCTCCATTCCTCAGGAAGACCTCTCCCGTCTCCAGGCCAACCTTGTCAAGAGCCACTCCTGCTCCCATGGAGAGCTCGTCCCGCTGCCTGTGGTCAAACTAATGCTTATCCTTAAGGCACACGCCCTGTCCCTCGGATTCTCCGGCGTGCAAGTCCTCACCGTGGAGCGCATCATAGACTTCCTTAATAAGGAGATTTACCCCGTAGTCTTCGACAAAGGCTCCCTCGGCGCATCGGGGGATCTCGCTCCACTCGCAAACCTTTTCCTTCCCCTCATCGGCGAAGGCGAAGTACACTACAAAGGTCAGCGCCGTCCCGCTCGCGAAGTCCTCAAAGAAGAGGGCTTGGAGCCGGTGACCCTTATGAGCAAAGAAGGACTGGCGCTCCTTAACGGCACGCAGTTTATGTCCTCCCACGACGTTTACGCGCTCATACTCGGACGCCGTGCAATGCGGGCCGCACTTGCCATCTCTGCCCTCTCCCTTGAGGCTTTTGACGGACTGGAAGCCGCCTTTATGCCCCTGCTGCACGAAGTACGTCCCCACAAGGGACAACAGGCGGTCGCCCAAGCGATGCGGGAAATGCTCCAAGGCAGCGCCCTGCAGAAGATTAAGAAACCTCAGGTGCAGGATCCCTACTCTTTCCGCTGCATTCCTCAAGTACACGGCGCCACGTATGACACTTGGAACTATGTGGCTTCCGTCCTGCTCACGGAGATCAACTCCGTGACCGACAACCCCATGGTCTTCCCCGACGACGACCTCATCGTATCAGGAGGCAATTTCCACGGTCAGCCCATTGCCCTGCCTGCCGACTTCCTCGCCATCGCCCTTGCCGAGCTGGGCAACATCTCCGAGAGACGCACTGCACAGCTGATTTTGGGTCTGAAGGGGCTGCCCGAGTTTCTCGTCGCAAACCCCGGGCTTAACTCCGGCTATATGATCCCGCAGTACGCCGCCGCCGCTATGGTGAGCCGTAATAAGATGTACTGCTACGCCGCCTCCTCCGACAGCATCGTCTCCAGCAACGGGCAGGAAGATCACGTCTCTATGGGTGCCAACGCTGCCACAAAGCTCCTCCCCCTCATAGACAATCTCTATGCAATCCTCGGGATCGAGCTGATGAACGCGGCTCAAGCCCTGGAACTCCGCAAGTGCGAAAAGAAAACTTCCAAGCATCTGCAGAAGATCTTCAAGGATTTCCGCCAAAAGGTACCTTTCGTCCAAGACGACGTGGTGATGTATGAGCTTATAGATGCCGCCACCGCTTTCGTCTACACGTACGATTTTCCCGTGTCCCTCTGACCTCACCGGGTCAGACACCTTGCCCCACCCTTCCCGATAGGCGGCAAAAATCGAATTGATTAGGAGGCAAACACTACCCAAAAGGTGTTTGCCTCCTATTTTCGTGTCTCCTTTCTCCAGCGACTTCTACACAGGGCGCGCACTGTACCTCCTACATGCTACTGCATCAAATGTACAACCCCACCAAAAGGAGGAGTCTCTGGAGTGGAGACCTTTAAGAGCTCAGGCAAGGAAGATGATGAGGAGCTGCGCACCGAGGACGCGAAGAAACATGGTGAGCGGATAGACAGTGGCGTAACCCACAGCCGGTCGGTCGGTAGCAGTGAGGGAGTTAAGGTACCCGAGGCTGGGCGGGTTTGTCGTGCTGCCTGCCATCATCCCGGAGAGCGTAAGGTAGTCTATCTTGAAGACAAATCTCCCGAGGAGACCGATTACAAGCAACGGGATCACCGTAATCAGCACACCGTACCCTACCCACGAGAGTCCTCCCGCCATCAGAGTGGAAACGAACCCGTCACCTGCCCCCAGCCCCACTCCTGCGAGAAACAGCGTGAGACCGGTCTCCCTAATCATCAGGTTGGCGGAGACGGTGGTGTAGCTCACGAAACGGTACCGATAGCCGTAGGCACTCATCAAGATGGCCACAATAAGCGGACCGCCGGCAAGTCCCAGTTTGACGGGCTGGGGGATGCCCGGGAACATCATCGGAAGCGATCCCAAGAGGACGCCGAGGGCGATACCCAGGAAGATGGTAAAAAGGTGCGGCTCCCGAAGTTTCTTTTCCGAGTCACCGAGCAAAGCGGTGACGCTGTCGAGAGAAGTACTGCCACCGACTGCCACCAATTTGTCACCATATTGGAGTCGGGTATTGGGAGTAGCCACAATCTCAGTGCCGCCTCGTGATATGCGGGTGACGTTAACGCCGTAGATTGAGCGGAGATTCAAACTTTTGAGGTCTCGACCGCTGATATTTTCCTTGCTGATAAGGATGCGGCGACTCTCGAACTCGGCGGTGGAATTTGTCCACTGTTTCCGATCCATTTTGACCTCTTGACCAATAGCCAAGAGGAACGCATTTACGGCTTCGCGGTTAATGATTACGAAGATGAGGTCTCCGATGTGGAAGACGGTGTCCGGATTGACCATTGAGACAACGTTCGTATCCTTGTCCCAAATGCGGGAGATAACGAAGTCGCGCCCTTCAAGCAGATTATTGATGTCCTGCACATGCGTGCCTTCGATGGAAGGATTTTGGATACGGACGGTGAGCGGGACGAGCGTAGAGTCATCGTCCTCTCCGTTTTGGCTGAGCTTCTCCTCCTCTTTGCGGAGGTCGATGCGCCCGACGATGCGGACAAAGATAATCGAGAAGATGATGCCCAATACCCCAAGCGGATAAGCGGCAGCATACCCTTGGGAGATCGTCTCGTCTTCGATACCTCTGAGATCAAAAAATGCCTGCTGTGCGGCACCAAGACCGGGCGTATTTGTAATGGCGCCACTCATCACTCCGACCATCGTTTGAATGGGCGTACCGGTAAGGAAATGAATGACGAGCGTGACCGCGATGCTCAGAGCCACACCGCCGGCCGCAAGCGCGTTGAGCGTCGCACCGCCTTTTCTGAAATTGGTAATGAACCCG
>SFHG01000090.1 GCA_004555765.1 Bacteroidales bacterium | reverse complement strand
GGTAGTTGAGACAGTGCCCAGATCATTACACCATTCGTGCGGGTCGGAACTTACCCGACAAGGAATTTCGCTACCTTAGGACCGTTATAGTTACGGCCGCCGTTCACTGGGGCTTCGATTCGGAGCTTGCACCCCTCCTCTTAACCTTCCAGCACTGGGCAGGTGTCAGCCCCTATACTTCATCTTTCGATTTTGCAGAGACCTGTGTTTTTGCTAAACAGTTGCCTGGGCCTATTCACTGCGGCTCTGTTTCCAGAGCACCCCTTTTCCCGAAGTTACGGGGTCAATTTGCCGAGTTCCTTAACTACCCTTCTCCCGTTGGCCTTAGAATCCTCTTCCTGTCTACCTGTGTCGGTTTGCGGTACGGGCATCCTTGATATACACAAGGCTTTTCTCGCCTTCGTCCACGCATGCTTCCCTACTTGAATTTCAGTCCCTTTCGCCCGGGGCTACCATCGCCCGGGTCATGCGCTTTCAAAGTGTCCCCTTGCTTAAATCTTCGGACGGCTACGGAATATCAACCGTATGTGCATCGACTACGCCTTTCGGCCTCGCCTTAGCTCCCGGCTTACCTTGGGCGGACGAACCTTCCTTCAAAAACCTTAGACTTTCGGCCATTATGATTCTCACATAATTCTCGCTACTCATTCCGGCATTCTCACTCGTATGAAGTCCACCAGCGCTTCCGCTCTGACTTCACCCCTCATACGACGCTCTCCTACCATTGCATACAAGTATGCAATCCCAAGCTTCGGTACATGGTTTAGCCCCGTTAAATTTTCGGCGCAGGGTCACTCGACCAGTGAGCTATTACGCACTCTTTTAATGAGTGGCTGCTTCTAAGCCAACATCCTGGTTGTCTGTGCAACCCCACATCCTTTTCCACTTAACCATGTTTAGGGACCTTAGCTGTGGGTCTGGGCTCTTTCCCTTTCGACAATGAGACTTATCTCACACTGTCTGACTCCCGGTTATGATTATCTGGCATTCTGAGTTTGATAGGGTTCAGTAACCTCTCGGCCCCTAGCCCATTCAGTGCTTTACCTCCAGTAATGTTCAGTCGAGGCTAGCCCTAAAGCTATTTCGGAGAGAACCAGCTATCTCCGGGTTCGATTGGAATTTCTCCGCTAGCCACACCTCATCCCCTACCATTTCAACGGGAGTGGGTTCGGTCCTCCATGAAGTTTTACCTTCACTTCAACCTGGACATGGCTAGGTCACCCGGTTTCGGGTCGAATACAACTGACTTCATACGCCCTATTCAGACTTGCTTTCGCTGCGGCTCCGGGCCTGAAGCCCTTAACCTTGCCAGTTACATTCACTCGCCGGACCATTCTACAATAGGTACCCGATCACCCCTTGACGGGCTCTCGGTGCTTGTAAGCACAAGGTTTCAGGTTCTATTTCACTCCCCTCCCGGGGTTCTTTTCACCTTTCCCTCACGGTACTATACGCTATCGGTCACTGGGTAGTATTTAGGCTTGGAGGGTGGTCCCCCCGTCTTCCCACCGGGTTTCACGTGTCCGGCGGTACTCTGGATTCAGCTAGCGGATTTCGCTTTTCGCCTACGAGACTCTCACTCCCTATGGTGCGTCTTCCCATACGCTTCGGCTAAACTACATCCTACATATCGCTGTCCGAACCCCGGAGGTATTGCTACCTCCGGTTTGGCCTCCTCCCCTTTCGCTCGCCACTACTTAGGGAATCTCTGTTGATGTCTTTTCCTCGCCCTACTTAGATGTTTCAGTTCAGGCGGTTCCCCCCATACACCTATGGATTCAGTGTATGGTGACCGGGCTTATCCGGCCGGGTTTCCCCATTCGGGCATCCACGGGTCAGGCGCCTGCTTTCGGCTAACCGTGGCTTTTCGTAGATCGCTACGCCCTTCATCGGCTCCCAGTGCCAAGGCATCCCCCTTGCGCTCTTTCTAGCTTGACCAAACGAACCTACGCTTCGCGGAGGTTCGTTCCGGAAATATGCTGCGCATATTTCTAGATTAACCTCTACGGGCGTCGTCCGCATTGCTCCAATCATGCTCGAATCATTCTTGGGTTCTTCTTGGCAAAATCATAGTCTGCCATTTGCTTTCGCAAACGGCTTACCCATAATTCTACTTCACTTTGCTTTCTTGCTTTTCTTTATTCAGTTCTCAAGGTACACCGGACAAATTGGGCTTCGCACAATTTGTCCTGGAAATACGCTCCGCGTATTTCTCGGCTAGTTTGTGCTTTGCTCAATCGCATCCTTTTTGGTTTTTCAGCTTTCTCCGTTCCGCGAGGTATTGACTTTTCAGTCCCTTCCCTCTTGGTTCGCGAATTGCCGCGGCGCCAGCCGCTGGTGGGCTCAAATGGACTCGAACCATCGACCTCACGCTTATCAGGCGTGCGCTCTAACCACCTGAGCTATGAGCCCATATCCGTGGCCGTTTCAAGTTGCCATTCCCGGCCTACCTGTTGCTGCGCGGTTCTCTTCGCTTCGCGAGTACCAACTTGCCGTTCGTACTCCCTTCAGCGCGTCTTGCCTCCAGCGCAGCTGGTGGTGGAGATGAACAGAATCGAACTGTCGACCCCCTGCTTGCAAGGCAGGTGCTCTCCCAGCTGAGCTACACCCCCATATCCTACAGGTTTGCCTCTCTCGGTTGAGCCTTCCAGCTTCCACCTTCTGAAGATTCCTGGACAGAACAAAACGGCCTAAGCCGTTCCGCCCCATCTTGGAGACCCTCAAAATTAAACAACGTATTCGGTCTGTCCCTATCCTACCCTTGCGGTTTCCGCTTGCGCTTCTTCCGCCTGACCTTGGATTCCGAAGAAGTCTTGCTTCTTCTTCTCTCCATAGAAAGGAGGTGATCCAGCCGCACCTTCCGATACGGCTACCTTGTTACGACTTCACCCCAGTCGCCAATCCTACCTTCGGCAGCGCCCTCCTTGCGGTTGGACTACTGACTTCGGGTATTACCGGCTCCCATGGTGTGACGGGCGGTGTGTACAAGGCCCGGGAACGTATTCACCGCGGCATGCTGATCCGCGATTACTAGCAATTCCGACTTCATATAGGCGAGTTGCAGCCTACAATCTGAACTGGGACCATTTTTGGGGTTTTGCTCCACCTCGCGGTCTTGCTTCCCTCTGTTAATGGCCATTGTAGTACGTGTGTAGCCCAGGTCATAAGGGGCATGATGATTTGACGTCGTCCCCACCTTCCTCCGTTTTGTCAACGGCAGTCTCATTAGAGTGCTCTCGCGTAGCAACTAATGACAAGGGTTGCGCTCGTTGCGGGACTTAACCCAACATCTCACGACACGAGCTGACGACAACCATGCACCACCTGTCTCAACTTTCCCCGAAGGGCACCTAATG
>SFHG01000019.1 GCA_004555765.1 Bacteroidales bacterium | reverse complement strand
TTCTCGGTACGTACCAAAAACAGGTTTCCGGGGAACGGCGAGGATTATAAGGGAGCTCCCCGCCTGTTTCGCAACAGACAGGGAGCAAGTAAATAATCAACGTTTTTGAAGTTTTATAAGTATCTCAATAAAAGCAATGGAGGTATCGGTGCCAAAGTCTTATCAGAGGTGGATTCCTGCATTGATGTCTTCCGGCTTGACATTCCACAAGGAATTGTACAGATCCATAAAGAGCGTTTTTCTTCCCTCTTCGTCATCCTGAGCGATGCCATAGGCATCCGCCAATTTGTCCAAAATCCTTTTTTCCATTTCGGACATCTCTTCATAAGTTTCTGCTTCACCCATACTGTCGTCGTAAGCATGTCCGTAAACGACGAAAGGAATCGTGATATTGAGGTCGTTCCAATCATCCCCGCTTCTCTGTCTGGCGCTGGGCTTATAAAAAGGACTCGTCTTGCCGTTCCCGTCAATGAACTTATTCACGCGAGCGTGCATCATCGCGATATTGAGGTCAAAGGCGGTGTTCGGCTCATAGAACTCGACAAAGCCTTTCAGACCGATGGGGTTGGAAATACCCTTGAACACCTTATCCTGAGCAGCATCGATTTCTTCGTCGGAAGCATGCCGCTCTTTCAATGGCTGGGCCACTTCGTGAAGAGAAGTGGTCCAAGGATCCGTGTCCATATAGTAGTAGTTCATGAACGTGTAATCCGGATTAAACTGCCTTGATTGATCACCAAAGCGGGTGGATCTGATATTTTTGGGAATGAAAAACATTTGGTGAATCCTGGACTCTTCCGGAGTGGCAAACTGCCCCGTAATCTCATCGCCGTTTTGGGCGTACATTTTTACAATGAGCGCATATTGCCAAAGTCCGGCTGCCACGGTAGAGGGACCGAAGGAGTCATCCCGCCAATTTGCCGTAACAGGATCCAGAGGAGTCTTCTCAGGATTACGTCCGCCCATCACCACAAATACTTTCGGACTGTCTGCCGTAGGCTTCAGTCTCTGCGGCGTGCTCTCAAACGTGATGGTCTGCAGGTTGGCGTTGTATATCTTAACGCCTTCAATCTCGGGATTACCATGGAAATCCTTCCCATGAAAATGTCCTCTGGCCAAAGTCACAACCACTTTCGAAGGCAGGTCATGATTCTTATTGATGGTTTCGTCGGTAGGGGTCTTGGGCTTCAAACCGGGTTCGGAACTGCAAGAAGAGAGCGCCAAAGATCCTCCCACAAGCAGAGCAAGGGATGAGAGAAAAAAGTTTTTGAATGAAATCATAGTTTTCATAGAGGGTATTTATCGTGTGTATTCAGACTAAGGAGGCCAAAATGTCGGCTCCCGACTGTATTTTTCTATACAAAGAGAGTGGAAAGACTTCCCCGGTATGCCGCCCGTCTTACGAGAGGCGGACATACCGGAAAAGCATTTCTAATGTCAGTTCTTGGCGGCTTTGAGATCCTCAAAAGCTTGACGCTCGGTGAGGTCGAGTGCCGCAGCAAGTTTCTTGACGAGACGCTTGTCCGCGTCCGTCATCGCCTCATAGGAGTCTGCCGAGAGATACTCACCCTTACCGGCAAAGACAACTACCGGGATGCGGATATCGAGGTCTTCCCAGTCTTCGCGAGAGAGCTGCTCCGCAGTCGGTTTGTAGAAGGGGCTTGCCTTCCCGTCAGAGACGTATTTGCTCTGCTTGGCGTGCAAGAGACGGAGACGGAGGTCAAACTTCGTATCCGGCTCATAAAACTCGATGGCACCATTCAGACCGATGGGGTTGGAGATGCCGGTGAATTTACCCTCTGCGCTATTCCAAGGCGTGGTGTCCATGTAGTAGTACCCGATGTACTTGTAGTCCGGGGTATACGCCTTGGGTGCGGGATTGAACTCGGTCGCTTTGATGTCCGTGGGGATGAAGAAGAGCTGGTGGATAAGGGACTCTTCTTCGGTACCGAATTCGCCCGTAATTTCGTCACCATCTTTCGCGAAAAAGCGCACGGTGATGCCATAGGTCTCGTCGCCCACGACAGCCTGCCCGGCATTAAACGTATTGTCCGAGCGATCCGCCGTGGCGGGGTCGACGGGCATTTTCCCGTCTGCCAATCCGCCGAAAACGGCGAAGGCTTTGGGACTGCCCGCCACAGGTACGAAGCCTTTATCCGGGTCGGACTGGAAGACGAACTTCTGCATATTGGCATCGTAGTACTTCGCACCCTCTACACTCTTATTGGCGTGAAAGTGGTTGCCGTGGAAGTGTCCTTTCGTGAGGATGACTTCGACGCGATAAGCCTCGTCGTGATCCTTGTCGCGGTTCTCGTCATTGGGTTTCACGGGTTCGGAGCAGGAGAAGAGACCGAAAGCCAAAGTCGCGAAAGCGGTAAGACTGAAGCCGAGAAGATAGTTTCTACGTTTCATAAGTATCTTGTTTGCAATAAAAAATGAACTAAAAAGTCTGGTCAAAAAGAGTACCGCACGGATACCCTTATGTCCCTGCCCGCCTCGTGCGAGTAGTATCGGGCAAGATTTGTGTATTCTTTGTACTCGAGATTAAATAGATTCTCTATTGAGAGCAAAAAGGTGAGGGCAGACCGCTTCCCGAGGCGCAGAGTCGAGCCGGCGCGGAGCTCGTAGAGATGATACGCCGACGGTGCGAAGGGGACAAGGTCGGTGGCGGGGTCGAAGCGTTTCTGTTCGGCGACATACCGGTGACCGAGTTCCACAAAGCTTTTTTCCCAAAATGGCAGGTCGAACGAAAGTTCCTGGCTGAGACGGAAAGGCGGAATATACGGGAGATAGCGTCCCGTCCCGCTCTCTGCAGCCCAAATCATTCCACCTGTCACACGGTAACGGAGCCACGGGGCAACCTGCCAAGAGAGTTCTGCATCGGCACCGTGAATGGTTGCGGAAGTCTGGCGGTAACGAAAGAGAGGATAGACACCGCTGATTACGGTAAAATTCTCTCCGGTCGGTTCCTTATAGATGTAGCCGTCGATCCAAGTGAGGTAGCCTTCCACGCCGACCGTGAACTTATCGCCGGAGTACGTTAGCGAAGCGATCCACTTATTGCTTCTCTCGCTCGTCATCGTGCTGTCGCCTTTGAGGTAGAGACTGCCGGTGGCGTCGATGCCGTTGCTGAAGAGCTCGCCCACATGGGGTGCACGCCAGGCGGTGCCGAAGTTGGTCACGAAGCGCAACCTCGGAGTAAAGTGATAGTGCGCCCCCACGGAGTAGGTGAAGTTTTTGAAAGTACGCTCGCCCCCGTAGGTCTGCGAGTAGGCATCGATACCGAGGGCATTGAGGTAAGAGAGATCCCCTCTCACCCCGGCCTCGGCACCCCAACCTTGGGTGTGGAACTTTTGAACCAGATACAGTCCGCCGGTCGTTTCGACATAATTGGGGATGAGGGGGACGACGCCGGTGCCGGGCTGGTTCCAGTTATTTGTGTACTGGGCTTGCACGCCGGCTTCCGTACTCCATCCGCCGAGGTAATGGTGTGCCCACTTGAAGTTGCCTTGGACGTTGTCGAGCGTCAGAGATACTGAGGGGATATTGCTGCGCTTCATCCGGCGGTAATGGTACTCGTCCTGGTTGTCACGCTGATAGGCGATTTGGAGCGAAAAGGATCCTGCATCCCGGGTATTGTAAAAGCCCTTGCCGCTGACATACTGATGCAGTCCCTCGTGCTTGGGGTAGTCCAAATCCCGGGAGAAGGGCAGCTCTACAAGGGGTCTTCCCTGCTTTATCCTCTCGGCAAGCTGTTCGACATTGCCCATCTTCGCCTCATACATTATTCCCTCGGCGTGTCCGGTGAGCGCATAGGTCAGCTCTGCGCCGTATCGAGAGGCGTTCCAACCCAAGTTCGCTTGGAGAGCATACGCTCTCACTCCTGTATTATTCAGGATATACTTCGCCGTCCGTCTGTCGCCGCCGTTTGTGTAAGAGCCTTGTACTCTGTACGCAAAAGCCTTTTTAGAACCCAAAGCGCCTTCCAACATCGTGCGCCCGCCATAGTATAGTCCGTTAGAGCCGAACTGCGTCTGCACTTCGCCACCCATTACCCTTCCACCATAGGGGAGCGGTGCTTCATCCACAAGGATAACGCCGCCAAGGGCATCGCTTCCGAAGCGGACGGACTCCGCCCCCTTCAGCACCGTGACGGAGCCTGCCGCTGCGGCATCTACGTCGGGACCGAAGTCGCTATTCCACTGCTGTCCTTCCTGCCGCACGCCGTTGGCGACAACGAGTATTCTCTCACCACTCATACCCTGTATGACGGGGACGGAAGAAGTGGTACCGGATCTGATCATACTCAAGCCCTTGACCCCTGAGAGCATTTCCGCAAGGCTCTCGGAGACACTGTTTTTGAGTCGGTCTGTGCCAAGTCTTTCACCGACGGACACAGCAGAGGGCAAAGGTTTCTCCGCCTCTACGGCAACGCCCTCAAGGGCGACGGCAGAAAAAGTGAGGTACACTCTGACCGGGCATCCGGTCTTGGCCTTAAGCGCTTTGACGCTCTCGGCAAGCGGATCGTAGCCGGTCAGGGAAAAAGTGACGATGTCTCTCTCCGAAAGGCGATCCAAGTCCAAGCGAACCCTACCGGACGCGTCAGAGAGAGTATGGTACTTGCCCGAGACAAGCACCACGGAGGGAAGTGGGGCACCGTTTTCGGCATCCAAGACGACGAGCTCAAGGGTCTTCCCTGTTTGTGCTTCAGCCGAAACGAAAGGGAAGAGTAGAGCCAGAAGGAGGACGAGCCAAAAACTGCCCCGGCGCGCACCACGCACCAATCCATGAATTTCCATGGAATAACAGCAATTTTTTAGTCGAGAACAATCACGGAAATGACCGGAAGAGCCACTCCGTAGAGGGAAAGTATAATCAGGGATGCACAAGACGACAGGGCAGATCTGCCCCGTCAAAGCGAAAGCCCTGTCTTCTCAGAAGAAAGAAGGTTAAATAAGCGCGTAAGGAGGTGCCCTAAGAGAGAAGTGCCTTGCCAAGCGGCTCAGGACGGGACGCTCGAGCAACACCGACAGCTCTCCCATGAATACGGAAAGAGCATCGGGGACATCAAAGGTTACAGGTGTGTCAAAAGAAGTGTGCGCAAAGACAGAAAGCACGCAGAAATCTCCTTGAGGCAAATAATCGCCATCCGGGTCATCCGCGTGACCGGGATGGGAAATCTGCGCCACCATGTGTTCGTAGTGGTGATGCGACAAGGTGTGCCCCCCGAGGGTGACACCCATCAGGAGGAACAGAGAGAGGAGGAAGAAGCCCTTCCACCTTATGCCTTTATTGTCTTTTGCGCAGTACATCACGGTACAAATATACGCATTTTCCGCAAAAACGCTACATACCCGGGCAGAAATTAGGCTGATGTCCGGTCGGACTTTGTCGGACAACACTGCTGACAGACAAAGGTTCTCCGACCGAATCCAAAGTACCAAAAAGATGAGTAAGTAACAAAAAGGGGTATCTTTGCTCGGAAGAAGTCCTTTCAGGCAATGTCATCCCATAGAATTGCAAAGAAAATCGCAAAGAAAATCGCAAAGGACACTCAAGAAAGAGAAAAAGAAGAATAAAGATATGGCGCAGATTTACAACAGCTCCGAGGTCGTCAAAACTTCAGAAGGGCTTGCTGTCAAGAAAGCCTCTATGCCGCTACCCGCACTCGTACTTCTGGGGATGGCAGCGGGTGCGTACATCGCCATCGGTGCGGCGTTGGCTTCCTTTATGAGCGCAGGGATGCCGGGGCTCACGGCGGATAATCCTGCTTTGACCAAGCTCATCAGCGGGGCATTTTTCCCCATAGGGCTCATCCTTATCGTCCTCGTCGGGGGCGAACTTTTCACCGGCAACGTCGCCTATATGACGGTGGGAATAATGAAGCGCAAAGTGACGTGGGGACAGCTCTTGTGGAACTGGATCATCGTCTGGTGTGCCAACTTCATCGGTGCCCTTCTCGTGACCTACCTTTTCTTTGAGATCGGCTTCGGAGAGGGACTTTTTTCCGCCACACCATGGCACGATGCCGTTGTGAAGGTGGGTAGTCTGAAGGCAGGGCTCCCTTGGGAAGAAGCTTTCGTAAGAGGCATAGGCGCCAATTGGCTCGTCTGCCTGGCGCTGTGGCTCGGCAATAGCTCCGACTCCATGCTCGGCAAACTCGCCGGGCTGTGGTGGCCTATTATGACCTTCGTGGCTTTCGGCTTCGAGCACAGTATCGCAAATATGTTTTACCTCCCGATAGCACTTTTCGAGGGTGCCACTTTCTCCCTCTCGGATATGCTCATAGGGAACCTTCTCCCCGTCACCCTCGGCAATATCGTAGGGGGAGCCGTCTTCGTGGCGATGCTCTACGTCTTCGTCACGCGGGAGTCGATAGATAAGATAAAGGAATAATGAAAAGGCTGACCCTTTTTGCACTGCTCGTTTTGGTAAGCTCGCTCCAGGTGGCAAAGGCCCAGGAGACCATCTCCCTTGAGCGCGTCCTCAGTGACACAAAAGCCTACTACCCGTACCTCGAGAAAGAAGACGTCCTAAAGTCTTCACTCGACAATCTCGAAAAGACGCTCTGGTATGCATACATCCCGCAGGTCTCCGTCAACGCGAACGTCCAATATCAGACAGACGTGCCTTCGATCGCCATCAGCATGTCCGAGCCCGGGTCTGAAGACGATCCCACTCTGGATCAGATTATGGGGAAAATGATCGGCAGACTCCAAATACCTGAGATTCCCAAACTCCAGTATCAGACGTACGCCCAGGTGACCCAATTGCTCTGGAGCGGCAATAGGGTCTCCGCGGGTGCAGAAATGATTCGGGCCAACATTGCCCAAAAATCCGCCGAAGCCAAGGCCGGGTACGAAAAAGCAGAGGACGCGGTCACGGAACTGTACTTCGGTCTCTTGATGCTTGATGCACAGAAAAAACTGCAGGACAATTTTCTCACGGAAATCGCCCGCCAAAAAACCAAGGCCGAAAATGCCCGCTCAAACGGTGTGGCGACCCAAAACGACTTGGACGAAATCGAGCTCAGACGCCTTAAGGCAGAGCAACAGAGGGACGAAATCAAAGAGTCACGCGCCTCTATCCTTCACCTCATCGGGCTCTACACCGGGAAGACCTATGACCCTGACCAAACGGAAGCCGAAGTGCCATCCGAGCCTCTTCTCGACACAGACACCGACACTGCCACCGGATCGAGATATGCCGCAGGGCGGATGACCCACCAAGTCCTCGACGCACAGGTCCGCACCGCAAAAGCAGTCTATGATATGAGTTTCGCGGATATGCTCCCCTCCATCGTCGCCTTTGCGAGAGGAGGATACGGCAGACTCGGGCTGAATATGTTTGCAGAGAAGGGACAGCCATACTTTGTCTACGGGCTTACGTTCTCCTGGAACTTCGGAAACTTCTACAACCTCGGTACCAAAAAGCTCGACCTCGAGAATACCCGCGCCCTCGTCCGCTTGCAGAGACGGGAATTCGAGATCAACCAACGTGCCAAAGTCGAGAAGCTCAAAAGCGAAGCACATCAGTACGAGACCCTCATCGCAAAAGATGAGGAGATAGCCGCCCTCCAAAGACAAATCAGCGACCGCGCCGCCCTCCAGCAGGAAGCCGGCACGATGACGGCACCGGATCGTCTGGAGAAACTGAGCGCCCTCAACGCCGCACTCCAGACAAGAGATGTACACAAGATACAGCAGCTCCGGGCGCTCTACATGGCTCGGCGCGCATTAGGACAGTAAAACCAGACCCCAAAAAATATATGAAGAGAACCCATTACACCGCCCTGTGCGGCCTCCTCGTCCTCACCCTCTCCGGATGCGGCACGGAGGACGACACACGCCTCGGCACCGGCAACTTTGAAGCCGAAGAGATCCTCGTGTCGAGCGAGACGAGCGGCAAAGTCCTCGAATGGACTCTGTCAGAAGGAGACACGATCGTCCAAGGCGAAGCCGTCGGTCTCATCGACACGACACAGCTTTTTCTTCAAAAGCAGGCACTCCTCCGCTCCGGCAAGGCCGTTACCTCGGGTCGCCCCTCCGTGGAAACCCAAACTGCGGCTTTGGAGACCAAACTAAACGACCTCGAAGCTCAGAAAAGACGTGTAGAGAAACTGGTGGCAGGCGGTGCCGCCACCCAAAAGCAACTCGACGACATTCACACAGGCATCGCCCTCACCAAAGACCAAATCGCCGCGACGAGAAGCACCCTCTCCAAGAGTAACGCACAGATAACGGCACAATCCTCAAGCATCGACATCCAAGTGGCACAGGTGGAGGATTTGATCAAAAGAAGCGTCATCACTTCCCCCATTTCGGGAACCGTCCTCGGCACCTATACAAAAGCAGGAGAGCTCACGGGGCAGGGCGCACCGCTCTTCAGAGTGGCCGATCTGAGCGAAATGACCCTCAGGGCCTACTTGACAGGAGAAGCGCTCTCCTCGATCAAGCTCGGAGACACGGTGCCGATACGCGTCGATAACGGAGACGGGTTTAGAGACTACGAAGGAAAAGTGACTTGGATCTCCTCGGAGAGCGAATTCACGCCCAAAACCGTCCAAACCAAAGACGAACGCACCAATCTGGTGTATGCTGTGAAGATTCGCGTCCCCAATGACGGCTATCTCCGCATCGGCATGTATGGCGAAGTCCTGCGCACGTCAAAGTAAAAAAGAGATACGGGCCAAAAAACTTTTTTCGGTTCGAGTGAGGACAAAATTTCAGTCTGTGACATTTTTCCTCCCCGGTCTGTACCCCCTACGGCTTCTCTCCGGACTTTCCGCACAGGGTACGCCCTATGCCTCCAATCACCACGCACCACTAACTGCTGACTTCTAACCATCACGCTATGTCCATCATCCAGGCAGAAGGTCTCTCGCTTACCTACTCTTCCCCGTTGGGGCACAGGGTGGGAGTGGGCACCTCCCCCCAAGGGCTCTCCTTTGAAGTAAAGGAGGGGGAGATCTTCGGCATCATCGGACCGGACGGAGCAGGGAAGACGACACTTTTCAGGATTCTCTGTTCCCTACTCAAACCGCATCGGGGTTCTGCTGTCGTGGCGGGCTGTGACGTGGTAAAGGACTACAAAAAGTTAAGAACCAAGATAGGCTACATGCCGGGGGTCTTTTCGCTCTACGGAGACCTGACAGGCGAGGAGAATATGGACTTCTTCGCGGCCATATACGGCACCTCGATAGCCGAAAACTACCATTTGGTCAAAGACATCTACACACAGATAGAGCCATTCAAGAAGCGCAAGGCTCGGAATCTCTCCGGGGGAATGAAGCAGAAATTGGCACTCTCCTGCGCGCTCATTCACTCTCCGGAAGTCCTTTTTTTGGATGAGCCCACGACCGGGATTGACCCCATCAGCCGAGTAGAGCTGTGGGAGATGCTGAAGAAACTCTCGAAGGAAGGGGTAACCGTCGTCGCCTCCACGGCATATATGGAAGAGGCAGGGATGTGCGATCGTCTGGCCTATATGTCAGACGGGCAGTTCATCGGACTTGACAGCCCCGTAGCGTACACGAGAGGCTATCCGTACCGCCTGTACCGAGTCCGCGGAGGCAATCGGCTCGAGATGCTCGAAACATTGGGACATTTTTCGGCAGCGAAGTCGGTGTTCTCTTTCGGCGAAGACTTCCACGTCAGCACTTCGCGTGACATACCCCCGGGTATGTTGGAGTCGTTTCTTAAAAAAAGTCTGCCCGAAGAGCGGACTCTCTTCGTCGAGGAGATAGCCCCAACCCTTGAAGATGCTTTTTTGAGACTGAATATGGAGGGCGCAAGATGAACCGGACGGAAGAAACAAAAGTCATCGAAGTGGAGGGGCTTACGAAAAGATTCGGGAACTTCACGGCCGTCGACCACATCTCTTTCGATGTCCGAAAGGGAGAGATCTTCGGCTTCCTCGGAGCCAACGGAGCAGGCAAGACCACGGCGATGCAGATGCTTTGCGGACTCTCTAAACCCACGGAAGGTAGGGGACAGGTGGTCGGCAAAGATATCCTCAAGGAAAACGAAGCCATAAAGAGCGAGATCGGCTATATGAGTCAGAAGTTTTCCCTCTTCGGAGACCTTACGGTGAAGGAAAACATAAGACTCTTCGCCGGCATCTACGGGATCAAAGTCTCGGAGATCAGGCAGAAGACTTTCGACCTCCTTCACGAGCTCGATTTTTACGACTACCGTAATACGTTGGTGCAGAAGCTGCCCCTCGGGTGGAAACAGAAACTGGCCTTCTCCATCGCCATATTCCACGACCCGAAGATTGTCTTTCTGGACGAGCCGACGGGCGGAGTGGATCCCGTCACACGCCGGCGTTTCTGGGAGCTTATCTTCGATGCCGCCTACCGAAGGGGCATCACCGTATTCGTGACCACTCACTATATGGACGAAGCCGAGTACTGCGACCGCATCTCGATCATGGTCGACGGTCGTATCCGCGCACTCGGCACACCATCGGGGCTGAAAAAAGAGTTTGGGGTGCCGACGATCGACGCCCTATTCAAACAATTGGCGAGAGGCACAAGCAACAAATGAAACAGTTTCTAAACTTCGTCCGAAAAGAGTTCATCCACATCCTCCGAGATCCCCTCACGCTTCTGCTGCTCCTTGGGATGCCGGTGGTGGAGATGATCATATTCGGCTTCGCTCTGAATATGGAAGTATCGGGGATCCGCACTCTGGTCATCGACGATGCCTCGGACAAACTCTCCGAAGAAATTGTCACAGCCCTCAGAGCCAATCCCTACTTCGTCTACGAAGGGACTTCACACGATAGGGAAGAGATGAACCGCCTGCTCCGCGGCGACAAGATAGACCTGGCTCTCATCCTCCCCCCCAACCTCGAAAGAGACGTCGTCACCCGATCCGGGAAAGCACAAATCTCCGTCATCACGGATGCCACGGATGCGAATATCGGACAGATCCGGACGGGTTACGTCCAAGGGCTGATAGGGGAGGTCTTGGAGAGCAGGATGCAGACCAAAGGGGTGTCCGAAAGGGTTCCTTTCGCCATAGACGTCAATACCCGTATGATGTTTAACCCGTCCTTGAGGAGCACGTACAACTTCGTTCCCGGAGTGATGGGGCTCGTCCTCATCATCATCTGCACCCTGATGACGAGCGTCAGTATCGTGAGAGAAAAAGAGCGGGGGACTCTGGAAGTGCTGCTCTCCTCACCCGTACGTCCGACGACGATGGTGATTGCCAAGACGATTCCCTATCTCTTGGTCTCTTTCGTCAATCTCCTCAGCATCCTTTTCATCTCGCATTACCTCCTCGGAGTGCCGATACGCGGGTCTGTCTGGTTGATTTTCCTCGTGACGATCATCTACATCTTTTTGGCGCTCGCCATCGGCATGGTCATCTCTGCCAAAGCCACCACACAGAGGGATGCGATCATCTTGAGCGGCTTCGGGATGATGATGCCCACGATAGTCTTCAGCGGAATGATTTTCCCCATCGCCAATATGCCGGTCGTACTTCAGTGGGTGACGAAGATTGTCCCCGCCAATTACTACATCTCAGCCATCCGAAAACTCATGATCCAAGGCACCGGCTTCGGAGCCATCGCCTATGAAACACTCGTGCTCACGGGTATGAGCGTGCTGCTCATCACTCTGGCGATACTCTTTATCCGTCCCCGCTTGAACTAACCTACCCTCTGAGCCATGACTTTGCCTTTCCTTCTCGAAAAAGAGTTCAAGCAGATTTTCCGCAACCCCGTCCTCATCGGCGTGATGATTTTCTTCACGTGCCTCGTGCTTCTGGTTCTGCCCTGGGCAATCAATTTTGAGCTAAAAAACGCTTCCGTAAGCGTCGTAAATCGCGATGAAAGCATCTATGCGGAGCGCTTGATTCAAAAGATTGACCTCTCCCCCACCTTCGAAATCTCGGGCTATCACCACACCTATGCCGAAGCCTTTGAAGACATAGAGCAAAGCCGGGCATCCCTCATCATCGACATACCCGATGGATTCGGCGAAAACCTCGAGAAAGGCATCCCCGCAGAGACGATGCTTCTCGTCAACGCAGTCGACGGCTCCCAAGCCTCCGTGGCCAAGGGCTATATGCAGGGACTTATTGCCTCCTTCTCAGATGAATTGCTCAGGGAGCGATCGGGACACAACCTCTCGGAAATATTGCCCGTGGAAATTGTCCCGGAGTACCGTTTCAATACAAACTTGGACTCGAAGACCGCGATGTTGCCCGCGTTCTTGGCGATGCTCCTGACTATGTTCTGTGGCATCTTCAGCGCGATGTCCATCGTTCTTGAGCGTGAAAGCGGCTCTTTGCAGCAAATCAACGTCACGCCAATAAAACCCATCGTCTATATTTTTGCCAAGGTCTTGCCGTTCTGGATTCTCGGACTGATCGTCGTGGGATTGGGGATTCTGCTCATCGATTGGGTCTACGGGGTACCTGTGGCGGGATCCGTGTCACTTCTTTTCCTCGTCTCCTTTGCGTTCATCGTGGCGATTTCGCTCTTCGGGGTTATAATCAGCAACCTCTCCGAGACGCTCCAACAAGCGATGTTTCTCGTTCTCTTCTTTATCCTGATTCTATTTCTGGTCTCCGGGCTCTTCACTCCGGTCGCGGCAATGCCTGCATGGGCGCGCCTCATCGCTTGGATCAATCCTCTGACCTACTATATCCACGCCACGAGGCTCATCTTCCTTCGCGGATCGGTTTTCGCCGAAGTCTCTTCGGACTATCTGGCGTTGCTTGCCTTCTGTCTCATTTTCGGACTGCTTGCACTTCTCTCGTACCACAAACGGTATTAGGATTCGCTTTTGTCTCTAAGTCCGGTATAATTTGGTACGGATCGAAATGAAAATTCCGGTCCGAGTCTTTTTACATCGAGATACAGACCGGGGAAAAGGCCTCGGTCTGTACCTCCTCCGGGTGAAGGCACTCCGGGCTAAAGATGAAAGTTTGGAGCGGATGTTTGAAGAAAGCAGAAGTTCCCTATTTTCAGATTGAAAAAGACGTATCCTTTTGGTACCTTTGTGGGTAAACATTCTTCAGAGGAGACCTTTTGGATAGTGGTCTTCGGTCACGACAAACAGAGTTTTTCGTGCAGGACTTTGCAGAGTACCTCAGAAGCAGGACACTGGAGCTGGGGACTTCGCTGTTGAAATACTACGGTAACCGGGCGAAGTCCGGATGCCGAAAGTGGTGCAATCGGCGGAAAGCTGTGCAAAGGTCTTTTCGGAGTAAGATTTCTCACTGCATAGTGCGCGACGGCCGCATCCTCGCCGTCAAGAATGATGTCGGAAGTTAAAATCAAAAAAGCACTGATCTCGGTTTTTCACAAGGAGGGGCTCGAAGAGTTCCTGCGTTTGCTGAATGGTTTCGGAGTGGAATTTCTCAGCACCGGAGGCACTCAGGAATACATCCGCAGTCTCGGTTACGAGTGTGAGGCAGTAGAGAACGTCACCAGCTACCCCTCCATCCTCGGAGGGCGTGTCAAGACACTCCACCCGGTTATTTTCGGGGGCATCCTTGCCCGTCGCGGAAACCCGGAGGACGACAAGCAGTGTGAAATCTACGACATCGATCCCATCGACCTCGTCATAGTGGATCTTTATCCTTTTGAAGAGACACTGGCCTCCGGGGCTTCGGATGAGGACATCATTGAGAAGATAGACATCGGCGGCATTTCGCTTATACGGGGAGCCGCAAAGAACTTCAACGACGTGGTCATCGTACCCTCCGTGGCAGAGTACAAGACACTCGGCGAGATTTTGGAAAAACACGGCGACGCGGTGACCACCCTCGAAGAGAGACGAGCCTTCGCGAGAGAGGCTTTCAGAGTCAGTTCGCACTACGACACGGCCATCTTCGGGTACTTTGACGGGGCAAAAGAGACACCCGGAAAGAGTCTTTGGGGTCTCACGAACGGCAAAGAGCTGCGCTATGGCGAAAATCCCCACCAAAAAGGGACCTTCTACGGCGACGCTTTCGAGACCCGCTTCGAGTACCTTCACGGCAAAGCCATCAGCTACAACAATATGCTCGACGTGGATGCGGCCACACACCTCGTCGAGGAATTCCGCTACCCCACGGCAGCCATTTTTAAGCACAACACCCCATGCGGTGTAGCTTCGAGACATCACATCAAGGACGCCTATCTCGCCGCCCATGCAAGCGACCCGGTGAGTGCTTACGGCGGCATCGTCGTGCTGAACCGTCTCGTGGACAAAGAGACTGCCGAAGAGCTGCACAAACTTTTCATCGAAGTGCTTATAGCTCCCGACTTCAGCGAAGATGCCCTTGAGATCCTGACCCAAAAGAAAAACCGGATCATACTCCGCGACCACGTGGGCAAAGACACATCCACCCTTTCCTACCGATCCGCGCTCGGCGGAATGCTCGAGCAGGAGCGTGACACCCGCATAGAGACCAAAGAAGACCTCAAGTGCGTCACCAAAGCCACACCCTCCGATGAGGCGGTCGAAGATCTCCTCTTCGGAATGAAAGTGGTGAAGTACTGCAAGAGCAACGCCATCGTCTTAGCCAAAGGCGGGCAAGTGCTGGGTGCCGGATACGGACAGACTTCAAGAGTCGATGCGCTCAAACAGGCAATCGGAAAAGCCGGCACTCTCGGCTTCGATCTCCACGGCGCCACACTCTCGTCGGACGCTTTCTTCCCCTTCCGCGACTGCGTCGATCTGGCTGCCGAAGCCGGTATCACGGACATCATACAGCCCGGAGGATCAGTGCGTGACGAAGAGAGCATCCGTGCTTGCGACGAAAAAGGCATCTCTATGGTGATGACCGGCATCCGTCACTTCAGACACTGACAGACAGAAGGGGAGAGAGAAATCAATCACAGAGACAAAAGAACACATTCCTTACCCATCATAGAAAGTCATCCAATGGGATTATTTTCATTCACCAAGAAACTCGCCATAGACTTGGGTACAGCCAACACGGTCATTATCCAAGACGGCAAGATCATCATCGACCAACCCAGCTACGTCACGATGAACCGTAAGACGGAGAAGGTAGAATGGGTCGGATCGGAAGCCTACAGGCGTTTCGAAAAAGAAAACAACGACCTTGAGACCATCCGCCCGCTCCGTGACGGAGTAGTGGCAGACCTCACGGCTACCGAATATATGATACGGGGTATGATCAAGATGGCGGACAAAAAGAGCTCCATCTTTCCCTCATCCCTCAAAGTTGTCGTCTGCGTACCCTCGGGGAGCACAGACGTAGAGATTCGTGCCGTGCGCGACGCATGCGAAAAAGCGGGCGCGAACGAAGTCCATCTCATTTTCGAGCCGATGGCGGCCGCCATCGGTATCGGTCTTGATGTTATGGAGCCTGCGGGCAATATGATTGTCGACATCGGCGGCGGCACTACGGAGATAGCAGTCATCTCGCTCGGCGGCATCGTGAACAACAAGTCCATCAAAGTGGCCGGCGACGAGCTCACGAGCGACATCGTCGAGTATATGAAATCGAAGCACAGCATACGCATAGGCGAGCGTACCGCAGAGGAGATTAAGAAGCGCGTCGGCTCCGCGCTCGACACGCTTGAAGAGGAGCCTGAGGACTTCGTCATCATCGGACAGGACTTGGCCAGCATTTTGCCAAAGAGCGTGTCCGTGAACTACCGTGAAATCTCCAAGTGTCTCGACAAGTCCATCCAAAAGATAGAGACGGCCGTAGGCAACGCGATCGACAACACCGAGCCGGAGCTCTACGCCGACATCTACAATAACGGCGTGTACCTCACAGGTGGCGGTGCGCTCCTCAAAGGTCTCGGAAAGCGGCTCAGCGAAAAGTTCCAGATCCCCTTCGTCGTAGCAGAAGACTCGCTCCATGCGGTGGCGAAAGGGACGTACGAAGCGCTGAAGAACTCGGACAAGTACAATCTGCTTTTCAAGTAAAGGGTCTCCCGCCGTCGTGTCTCCAATCCTCCCGCACTTTCAAAAGAGGGCGGGGATGAGTTGTCTCCCTTATGGATCGGTTCCTCGAGTTTCTCAGAGCCAATAGCCACACCTTCCTATTCCTCATCTTCGAGGTTATCGCTTGGGCGTTGCTTTTCGGCTCGAGCGACTACCGCAGGAGTGCCGTGTGGGGGACAGCAAATAGCGTGACGGGAAAAATCACGGAGATTTCGCACAGCATCAATTCCTACACCGGTCTTCGCGAAGCCAATGTCGAACTGATGCGCCAAAATGCGATGCTTGAGGTTCGCGCCCTGCGTCTGAGAGCGATGCTGAACCGCCTCACACTGGACACCTTGTCGTGGAAGAGACTTGCCGGTGACTCGGTGGAACGACCTTTCCCCTACGGGTACGTGGCCGCAGAAGTCGTGGGCAATACCAAGACTCCCAAAAGCAACTACCTCACCCTGAATGTCGGCACGGCCGAAGGCGTACTGCCCGATATGGGGGTGGTGGGGCCTCAAGGGGTCGTCGGTGTCGTCGAGGCTGTGGGAACTTCATACGCCAAGGTGCTTCCGCTCGTCAACTCGAAGTTTGAAGTATCGGCCAAAATCTCCGGCAGCGACTACGTCGGCACGATGGTGTGGGACGGAAGAGACCTCACCCACTCTCAGATCACGAACCTCCCCAAGCACATGAAGTACGAGGTGGGGGATTCCGTTTTTACGAGCGGGTTCTCGAATATCTTCCCGGAGCATATTTTCATCGGGCTGGTAGAAGGAGAGGGGGAGTCGGAAAACGACAATTTCTTTTCCCTTCGGGTGAAGCTCGCCACGAACTTCAATACGGTCAAGTACGTCTATGTGCTTGTCGATTACGACCGGCAAGAGCGAAGCCTCGTGGAGCAGTACGACATCACAAAGGGTGAGAGCAACATCTTTGGCAGGGACAGCCTCAGGCTTTTGGAAGAAAAGAAACGTAAGGAAAGAGAGGAACGCCTCCGGCTCGAATCCGCTTCGGGGAGGGACACGCTGCAAGGCCTGCACCCTTGACGAAGAGACGAAACCGGGGGTACAGACCAAGGAGAGGAAAAGATACGAACCAAAACGGGAACGAGATACGGACATAAAAAAGGAAAAGACACAGACCGAAACAGGCTGTGCGTTTTAGACCCCCAAGAGACGACCAAGAGGAAGAGTGAATAAGTACTACTTGACCCTAATCATCGGCACCATCGTGCTTATCTTCTTGCAGGTGTTTGTACTCAATCACCTGTGGGTCTTCGACTACTTTATGCCCATTCTCTACCTCTACCCTCTTCTGAAGATGCCCCTGCAGTCTGAGACGTGGCTGTTGCTGATTTATGCCGCCGTCACCGGGCTTGTGATGGATCTCCTGATGAACACCCCAGGGCTCAATATGGCTGCGATCGTCTTGGCGGCATACTGCAGGAAGCCCCTGCTTTTGGCCCTTATCAGTGACGATGTCCTGGAAGAAGAGGACGGTCTCATCATCCCCGGGACAAAGACGATGAAGTTTCTCCCCTATCTACTTTACCTCCTTATCCTGACGGTGATTCACATCGGGACACTTTTGAGTCTGGAGGGATTCTCTCTCGGCCTCTTTGGCTTCCTTGTGCCTTTCATATTGGGCGGCACGGCGATTACCGTGGTCATCTATTTGCTCTTTGATCTCTTCAGCCGCAAAAAGAGAACCCTATGAGACTGAGCAACCGGTTTAGTCCGCGCAGATACGTCTTGGGCGGTGCGATGATTCTCGTAGTGCTCATCTATCTGGTGCGACTGTTTTACATACAGGTGATCAGTGACGACTACAAGAGTGCCGCGGCCGACATCGCTTTTCTCAGGAAGACACTCTACCCCTCTCGCGGTCTCATCTATGACGAAAAAGGGCGGCTCGTCGTCTACAACAGAAGCACTGCCGACATCCAAGTCATTATGAGAGAGGTCAAAAATCTGGATACACTCGCTTTTTGCGCCCTCTTGGGCATCTCCTCCGACGAGCTGAGGGAGCGACTCGAAGAGGTGAAAGACAAGAAGAAAAACCGCGGATACTCTCCATACACGCCCCAACTTCTCTTTACGCAACTCTCTCCGGAACAAGCGGGTCTCCTTGAGGAAAAGCTCTATAAGTTTCCCGGTTTTTACATCCGCCGAAATACCGCCCGGGACTACCTCCACTCGGCAGCGGCGCTGATCCTCGGGAATGTCGGCGAAGTGAACCGCGCCCAAATAGATGCCGACCCCTACTATGTACCCTCCGACTACGCCGGCACGACCGGCATCGAGAAAAGCTACGAGCGGTTCCTCAGAGGACAAAAAGGGACGAGCGTCCTCCTCAGGGACGCACACGGGAGGATCCAAGGAAAGTACGAGCAGGGCAAACTCGACGAAGAGCTTACCAGTGGTCATGACCTTACCCTCTCCATCGACATCGCCCTCCAGGAATACGGAGAGAAACTGATGCGGGGCAAGCGGGGTGCCATCGTGATGATAGAGCCTGAGACGGGTGAGATCCGGGCGATGATTACAGCCCCTGCCTACGACCCGAAGCTCCTCGTAGGCAAAGACCGTGGAGATAACTACAAGATGCTCGCCTCTGACCCGGCAAAGCCACTCTTCAATCGGGCCACGATGGGAGTCTATCCCCCGGGGTCGACCTTTAAGCCGGTGCAGTCGCTCGTTTTTCTGCAAGAAGGAGCCATCACCCCGTCGACGGCATACACCTGCCACCACGGTTATCCGCTCCTTCGTGGGAAACCGGCCTGCCACGGTCACCCCTCCCCATTGGATCTGACCCATGCGCTTGCGACGTCCTGCAACGCGTACTTCTGTTGGGGGCTTCATGAACTTCTGGACAACAGAGCCCGCTACCCGGATGTCCGGACGGCTTTCGAACACTGGAAGGATCACGTCGTGGATATGGGGTTCGGCTACCGCACGGGGGTGGATCTGCCATCAGAGAACCGTGGTTATATCCCCAACTCCAAAGTCTACGACAAAGTGTACCACGGGCGGTGGAACTCCTCCACCATCATCTCCATCTCCATCGGTCAGGGTGAAGTCCTCGCCACGCCGTTGCAGATCGCGAATTTTGGGGCACTCCTCGCCAATCGCGGCTACTACTACACACCTCATCTCGTCAAGTCCATCTCCGGACTTCCGAGTGACTCGCTCTATGTCGAAAGACATGAGAGCGGTATCTCGCGAGGATACTTCGACCCCGTAGTGACGGGTATGCGTATGGCCGTGACGGGGGGGACGTGCCGCAAGGCAAACCTCCCCGACTTTGAAGTGTGTGGCAAGACCGGCACTGCCGAAAATCCCCACGGAAAAGACCACTCCCTTTTCCTCGGATTTGCGCCAAAGGACGACCCGAAGATTGCCATCGCCCTTGTCGTGGAAAATGCGGGATTTGGAGCGACCTACGCCGTGCCCATAGGTCGGCTGATGCTGGACTTTTACCTGCACGACGGCAAGATTTCGGACTCGTCCAAGCACTACGAGACAGAGATGATGAATGCCGTGATACGCGAATAGTGGGCACAAAAAGGGTACAGACCGAGCAGATCTTCCCGGTCTGTACCCGAAGGAAATTTCGGTCAGACCGGGACTTTGCGCTCGGTCCGTATGAAAAGGAATAGCAAACAAAAGGGTTAAGAGAAAGAAGCCGCGACAGCACTCCAAGACTTTGGCGATGCGGCACAATAAAGCAGAAACGGTATGAGTCGGTACGGGACAAAATGGAGAGAAGACGCAAAGGCGGGGTTTTTCAAGAACCTCGACTACCCGACCGTATTCCTCTATCTCCTCTTGGTGGCTTTCGGATGGCTTACGATCTACGCGGCGAGCTACGACGTCCAGCTCGAAGGTCAGTTTTCGCTCGAGGGACGCATTTCCTCTCAGATTATGTGGATGATTGTCTCCGGTGTGGCGGCCATCGTGGCGCTTACGATCGACGACTCTTTTTACAGGACGATCACCCCGTTCTTTTACGTCGGGATGATACTCCTGCTCCTCCTGACCATCTTCATAGCCCCCGATATCAAGGGGTCGCACTCTTGGCTCGTCATCACGGACAGCGTCAGGTTGCAACCCGCAGAGTTTGGGAAGCTCTCCACAGCACTGATGCTCTCGCTCTGGCTGGACAGATACACGTTCGATATGAAAAAAGCCTCGGATCTCGTGGTGGCTTTCCTTATCTTTCTCCTGCCGATGTCCATCATCATCCTCCAAAACGAGACGGGCTCTGCGTTGGTCTTTGTGACGTTCGTGTTGGTGCTTTACAGGGAAGGGCTCACAGGTGCGGTACCGCTTACGGGACTGTATGCGGCAGTGCTTTTCGTCCTCACGCTCTCGTTCTCGGGGCAAGTCTGGGGCATCACGCACGCCGAACACCTCATACTGCCACTTTTCATCATCTTGGGCATCCTCCTCTTTTCGCTTCTGCACTACAGGGTACGTCACCTCTGGAGCTTTGCGTTCGGGGCTGTGACACTTTCTTTTGCCGTGGCAGGAATCGCGTCGTTTTTCTTTCCGGTCGACTTCGCCCTCTCCTCCTATGTCTCGCTGGCTCTTGTCTTGGGTTATTTAGTTTATCGGTTCTTCGTAGGGTGGGATCGGACAGAGAGCCTTCTTCTCCTGGCGCTTGGTGGCATCTCGCTCTTGCTTCAGTCCGGGGTGATTTTCTTTTTCCAAAACATCCTCCAACCCCACCAGCAGAACCGCATCCTCGTCTCCCTGGGACTCAAAAGCGACCCGAGCGGTGTAGGCTACAACGTCCAACAGAGCCTCATCGCAATCGGGTCGGGCGGTTTCTCCGGCAAGGGCTTCCTCAAAGGGACGCAGACTAAGCTCTCCTTTGTGCCGGAGCAGGACACGGACTTCATTTTCTGTACAGTGGGCGAGGAGCAGGGGTTCGTCGGCTCCGTGCTTTTGCTCGGGCTCTACCTCGTGCTTCTCCTCAGACTCATTAAGCTCGCGGAGCGCCAAACGACACGCTTCTCCCGGGTTTACGGATACTGCGTGGCCTCTATCCTCTTCTTTCACCTGACGATCAATATCGGTATGGTGATCGGCTTCGTTCCGGTCATCGGCATACCGCTCCCCTATTTCAGCTACGGAGGTTCTTCGCTCCTCAGTTTCACGCTTCTTCTTTTTATCTTCCTCCGGCTCGATGCCGCGAGACGACCCGAAAACTGATTATGAGACCGCTCCGAAAAGTCATTCCCATTGACGCACCCGAGACGAAGATTTCGCACGACAGCCCGATTTTTCTTTGGGGTTCTTGCTTTGCAGAACACCTGCGTGCCTACCTCGAGAGTGAGTTATACCCCGTTGCGTCGTCCCCATTCGGCATTATGTATAACCCCCTGTCTATGGCAGAGGGATTACGAAGGGTACTCGAAAACGAGATGCCGTCCGCGTCAGAGATGGAGCTTATAGACGGGCTGTGGATCTCTCCGATGCACCACGGAAGTTTCTCGGGTACGGACAAGGGCGAGGTTCTGAAGGTGATGACGGGAGCACTCGAAGAAGCGGTGCGGACGCTGCCCGAGACGAGGCTTTTCGTCTTTACGTTCGGCACCGCCTACGTCTATGAGGAAAAGGCTTCGGGACGGATTGTAAATAATTGCCACAAACGCCCGGCTAAGGACTTCTCCCGGCGGAGAGCCGGCGTCGCCGAAGTCACGGAGGTTTGGACGCCGCTCATAGAGTCACTTCTGGATAAAGCCCCATCGTCCGAAGTCCTTTTCACCGTCAGTCCCATTCCGCATTACCGTGACGGCGCTCACGAAAACAGGGTCAGCAAGTCGGTGCTCCACTTGGCGCTCGAAGAAATCTTGGAGCACTCGGACAGGAACCGGGTACGGTATTTTCCGGCTTACGAACTGATGCAGGACGAGCTCCGGGATTACCGGTTTTACGCCGACGACTTTGCTCACCCCACCCCTCTCGCCGTGGAGTACATTATGGAGCGATTCAAGGAGACGTACCTTGCCCCGTGGACACTCGCGGAAGAGTGGCACAGAGTGCGGAGTCTCCTCGGTCATCGTCCGATTACGACCGACCCCATTCGTCTGAAGCGCCACTACGAAGACCTTCTAAGGCGGCTTACGGAGCTGAGAGAAAAGTTTGCCCACCCTGCTCTTGATACCGCCATCAATGACATCCTAAATCATGACAACTTACACGCTCTCTGAAATAGCCGACATCCTCGGCTCAGACATCCGCGACGACCGCCCCATCCGGGTTCTTCTCACCGACAGCCGCGCCCTCACCCCCAACCCCGAAGAGGTACTCTTCTTCGCCCTCCGCACCGGGAAAGGCGACGGACACAAGTATATCCCGGAACTGTACGAGAGAGGAGTGAGGGCTTTTGTGGTGTCCGAAAGGGCAGATTTATTTGGTACGTACCGAGACGCTTTTTTCATACAGACCGAGGATTCACTCTCAGCCCTCCAAAAAATTGCTCTGGTACAAAGAGAAAAATTTCCCTTCCCTGTGGTAGGTCTCACGGGCAGTGCGGGCAAGACGACCGTGAAAGAACTCCTCTATCAGATTCTCTCCAAAGGTACCTCTCTCCGCGTCTCCCGATCTCCACAGAGCTACAACTCTGCCTTAGGGGTACCGCTGTCCCTGTGGCAGGTCGACACGAAGTCCGACATCGTCCTCATCGAAGCCGGCATCTCGGAGCCGGGAGAGATGGACACGCTGGAGGGTCTCATTCGTCCCGAGATCGGACTCTTCACGGGGATAGGCGATGCCCACGGTGAGAATTTTCCCTCCCGCGCTGCCAAGGCAGAGGAGAAGCTCAAGCTCTTCCGCGACGCGGAGGTTCTATGCATCGGCACCGACGACCCTGACGTCCGAACCGCACTCGAGAGACAGGCGGATATGCTCTCCGGGGTCTCGATAAAGAACTGGAGTGCCACCGACCCGGAGGCGGATCTCTTCGTGGAGAAGATGGAAGAATTTCCAGGTGACACGCTCATCCGCTACCGCCTCAGGGGCGAGGTCGCAAGTCGGAACGTGACGGTTCCGTTTCACGAAAAAGTGCTTCTCGAAGACATCATTCTTTCACTCCTCTTCCTCCATTACTTCGTCCCCTCCCTCTTTGAGAAAGGAGAAGAGGAGACCCGTAAGCTTTTCGGCTCTCTGCACGCCCCGGCAATGCGTATGGAGGTGATCGACGGCGAAAACGACACCCTGCTCGTCCTCCCCTGGGGAAGCAACGCGCCTCTGGAGCCGGAGTCGCTCAAAAACGCACTCGGCTTCATCCGCAAAAGGAGCCTCGGTCATCTCCTCAAGCACCGCAAGCCCACCGCCGTCGTCCTCATAGACGAACTGCCCGCTGTGTCCGACGACGACCGGGCGATGCGGGCAGGACGATACTCCGCCATCGCCACCCTCGTCGCGGCACAACGGGGCGACGACCCTGTCTCTGAGCATAAGATCATAGGTATCGGCAGCGGGGTATTGCCTTTTGGGGACATTCTTGCGGGAAGCGGCGAACTGCATCTCTTCGAGACCGTCTCGGACTTCCTTTCGTGGAACGAAACCGACCGGCACGATGAGACGAATGCCCTCTCCACGGAGGCTTCTCTTGTCCTCTCAGGACATCTTGTGCTCCTTTTGCCCCCATTCTCCGCCTCTTCCTCGTCCCTCCGCTCCGGGAACGAGGTACCGCCCCTGCACCACCTGATACTTGAGGCGTTTCAGAAAAAGAGCCACCAAACCATCCTCCGCGTCAACCTCACTGCCTTACGCTCCAACCTCGATGCCCTCCGTACCCTTTTGCCGAATCGGAAGAAGACAAAAGTATGCGCCATGATAAAGGCCTTCGGCTATGGAGCCGGGAGCTACGAGATAGCCAAAGAGCTGGAGGACGACGGGGTCGAGTACCTCGCAGTAGCCGTCGTGGACGAGGGGAAAGAACTGAGAGAAAAAGGGATCCGCACGCCCATCATCGTGATGAATCCCGAACCGTCCTCTTTCGTCCAGCTCATCCGCTACCGCCTTGAGCCCAATATCTATTCGGACACTCTGCTGCGGTCTTTCGGGAGCACGGTGGCGGCACTCGGGATGAAGGCATACCCTGTTCACCTCAGTTTCGACACCGGGATGCACCGCCTCGGTTTTGAGGAAAAAGACACCCCGCGGTTACTCCAATATCTCTCGGACAACGGGCAGGGAAATGCACCCCTCAAAGTCATCTCCATCTTCACCCACCTCTCCAAAGCCGATATGCCGACGGAGGATGCCTACACACTCGCCCAGCTCGAAACAATCACCCGCACCGGTGAGAAGATGAAAGGCGGCTTGCCCTACCCTTTCCTTACCCACGTGCTCAACACGGCAGGACTGATGCGGTTCCCGGAGTACGCTATGGATATGGTGCGGATGGGCGTCGGTCTGTACGGACTCTCTCCATTGGACGAAGAGACTCAAAGCAGGCTTAAGTCGCCGCTCAAGCCCGTAGCCTCTCTCGAGACGGTCATCCTCCAGACCCGCCACTTGCCCGCAGGTGCCACCGTGGGGTACGGCAATTCGGGTCTTCTCACCCGTCCCTCCCGTATCGGTGTCATCCCCATCGGCTATGCCGACGGGTTACCCCGCTCCCTGGGGCGCGGCAAGGTCTCCTTTATCACAGAAGGGGGCATAGCCGTACCCACAGTGGGCAATATCTGTATGGATGCGACTATGATTGACCTCACAGATGCCCCTCTGGCAGTCGAAGGCTCGAAAGTCATCCTCTTCGGAGACACCCCGGAAGCAGCCATCGAGCGCCTCGCCAAAGCAGACAATCCCCCTGCGGGAACCATCCACTACGAAGTCCTCGCCCGTCTCTCCAAGCGCATCACCCGCAGTTACTATCACGAGTAATTTTTTCGGTCGTACCGGGAGGAAGCGGAGATACAGGCCAAAAAGGAGACGCGGGTACGTCCAAAACAATCTTCCCGGTCTGTACCACGCCGGAAGGGCGCTGGGACTTGCTTATTCTCTTTGGTTTTAGGTAAATTTGTGTGCAATACGCAAAAGCGCCTATTTTTCACCCTGAGGGAGAAAACAGAAGCCCTTGGAAGTGCCTTTTGTTCCCAACACTCCAAATCGCAGAGAAAGAATGAACATCTCTTATTCTTGGCTTAAAGAATACATCGACATAGACCTGCCTGCCGAAGAAGTGGGCGAAATACTCACCTCCATCGGTCTTGAAGTAGGATCCGTGGAGGAAAAAGAAAGTATCCCCGGCGGTCTCAGAGGCCTCGTAACGGGTCACGTGGTTACCTGCATAGACCACCCGAACTCGGATCACCTCCACATCACGACAGTAGACCTCGGCAAAGAGCTTACGCCGGAAGATCCCATCCAAATCGTCTGCGGAGCAAAAAACGTGGCTGCGGGTCAAAACGTCATCGTCGCCACCATCGGCACGACACTGTACCCCGTGGGCGGAGAGCCTTTTACCATCAAAAAGGGCAAGATCCGCGGAGAAGAGTCATTCGGGATGATTTGTGCCGAAGACGAAATAGGCGTAGGGACGGGACACGAAGGCATCATTGTCCTAAGAGAGGGGATCGCTCCCGGCACACCCGCTTCCGAGATTTATCCCGTCCACACCGACCACATCATAGAAGTAGACATCACCCCCAACCGTGTGGATGCCACTTCGCACTACGGAGTCGCAAGGGACCTCTATGCGTACCTCAAAAGTCACGGCCGGAGTGTCACCCTCAAAAAGCCCGAAGCGCCCCACATCACGGGGACAGGCTCCCCCATAGAAGTCTCCGTGAAGAGTCCGGAAGCCTGCTTCCGCTATTCCGGCGTGGTGATTAAGGGGATAAAGGTCGGGCCAAGCCCGGAGTGGCTCCGAAATGCACTCGAAAGTATCGGGCAGAAATCCGTAAATAACATCGTGGACGTCTCGAACTACGTCCTCCAAGCCATAGGACAACCGCTCCACACTTTTGACTACGATAAGATTGCGGGAAATAAGGTCATAGTCCGTCTCGCAGGAGAGGGCGAAAAGCTCACTACCCTTGATGGAGTAGAACGGACGCTCACAGACCGCGACCTCGTCATCTGTGATGCGGAGAAACCAATGTGCATCGCCGGCGTAATGGGCGGACTGAACTCCGGAGTCCAAGCCGACACCACTGCGCTTTTCATCGAGAGTGCCACATTCCACCCCACCTTCATCCGCAAAACTGCCCGTCGCAACGGACTCAATACGGACGCTTCGTTCCGCTACGAACGCGGTCTCGACCCGGCGGGCGTGCCATTCGCACTCGACTGGGCGGTGGAGCTCGTCCGGGAAGTCGCCGGTGGCGAAGTCGCCGGCGGGGTTTGCGACCTATACCCCGAGCCGCAAGAACCATACAGGGTATCCCTCTCGCTCCGTAAGGTCTCCGACCTCATAGGCATAGAGATTCCGAAAGAGAAAATCCTCGAAATTCTTGATGCGCTTTCCATCGAAGTCCGCGAAGACAACGGCGAGACCCTCGAGGTTGACGTACCCCGTTACCGCTACGACGTGACACGGGACGTGGACATCATCGAGGATCTGCTCAGAATCTACGGATATAACGAAGTCCCCTTCACGACCAAACTGAGCTCGGCCATCACGCCGAAGAGTGACGTGGACAAAAGTTTCTCCCTCCAACGCGTCATCAGCGAACAGCTCGTGGGCGCCGGCTTCGTTGAGATCTTGAATAACTCCCTCTCCAAAGCCTCCTACTACCCCGACGAGATTGAGAGAGGAGAGGCGGTCCGGCTCCTCAATCCGCTCTCTAACGACCTCTCCACCCTCCGCATACAGATGGTACACGGTGGCTTGGAGGTCATCGACCACAACCTAAAGCGTCAGGGAGCCAACCTGAGGCTCTTTGAGTTTGGGAACACCTACAGACGCGTCAGCCCGGAAGAGCAGGTACCGCTAAAGGGCTTCAAAGAGACCTACACGCTCGGACTGTGGGTAACGGGAGACGAGTTCGGCCCGAATTGGAACAAGGACGCGCACAAGACCGTCCGACCCTATTTCCTTAGCGCGATTG
>SFHG01000089.1 GCA_004555765.1 Bacteroidales bacterium | reverse complement strand
CACCGGGAAGACTTCCCTGTTGAAAGGCTTCAAGAGCAAGCAGGGCAAGAGTTTCGATGCCGTCATTGCCTTTGATGCCGACTATAATACGGTATTTGTCTTCCCCGAAGTGAAAAACAAGGGAAAATATTCCCAGAAGAGGAAATAAATGAGTACCTTCGCCACTGAATCAAAGTCTAATCGTTGGTTTTAAACCTTCGTTTTCTCGCCATGGCAATGATTAAGCGAGCTTATCATTGCTCATCTGGCTTAACGAAAACGTTCTTGTTCTTCTAAGACTTGACTGATTTACTTTGGATTTAGTGGTGGCACTTCGGGAGGGATACCCGGAGTGCTTTTTTCTTTCATCCGCATTTTATTATCCACTAAATCCAAGAATAGACATGAACAAGAATGAAAAGAAGCGGAAAGAGCTGTCGTACTACCACCTCTATCTGCAAAAGCACCTTCAAGAGAACCATTTTGAGCAGGCCGGTGATGCCTCCTTCATCGAGACTCGTGCCGACCTTGCCGCAACCGCCTACGAGCAGGCACGCCGTGAGGGCTATCCCATAGCGGGAGCGCAGGAACTGGCGATGCAGACCCTGCTGAAAGGGCTGCACCACTCCAAATACGCCATCCTGCGTGAGGTCATCACGAACGAGTTTGCCTACGAAATCCCAGAAACGCAGCAGGAAGCCTTTACCGCGAAGCTGCTGCCCTTGGTGGACAACGTGTTTTCCATCTACGACCTGTCCGACGACCATTTCGCCCAGTCGTTGGACTATGACCTGCTGTACAGCGAGCTGACGGGAGCTGTCGTACTCTATCTGGCCGAGTATGGCGTTTAACCGCAAGCAGCGACTGAGGGACAACATCGAGGCGATACGGACGGCCTTCCTCCTTGACCGGGAAGAGCGCACCCCCACCGAGGCCGAGCGCGGCACACTGCGCAGCTACTGCGGCTTCGGAGGCTTGAAGTGTATCCTGAATCCCGCCAAGGAACTGACGGATGCCGTCCACTGGGCGAAATCCGACCTCGAACTCTTTGCCCCCACGGCGGAACTGCACCGCCTTATCCGTGAGAACAGCCGTGACGAGACGGAGTACAAGCGTTATGTCGATTCGCTGAAAGGCTCCGTGCTCACGGCCTTCTATACCCCGAAGGAAATCACTGACACCCTCGCAGGCGTGCTTGCGGGGCACGGTGTCGTGCCTGCACGCTTACTGGAGCCGTCGGCAGGCATGGGTGCTTTCGTGGACTCCATGCTGCGGTACGCACCCCAAGCCGATGTGATGGCTTTCGAGAAAGACCTGCTGACGGGCAGGATGCTCCGCCATCTTCACCCCGACCGCAAAGTACGTGTGGAGGGATTCGAGAATATAGAAAAGCCCTTCAACGGCCATTTCGACCTTGCCCTGTCCAACATCCCCTTCGGCGACATCGCCGTGTTCGATGCGGAGTACGAGAAACGTTCCATCATGCACCGGACAGCGGCGAAGAAGATACACAACTACTTCTTCCTGAAGGGACTCGATGCCGTGCGTGACGGCGGCATTGTCGCCTTCCTCACCTCGCAGGGTGTGCTGGACAGTGAGAGCAACAACGGCACCCGCTTCCTGATGATGAGAAAAGCCGACCTGCTGTCTGTGGTGCGTATGCCCAACAACCTCTTCACGGAGAATGCCAACACCGAAGTAGGCTGCGACCTGATCATCCTCCAGAAGAACAGTCGGAAGGAAGAACTGTCGGAAGATGACCAACTGTTGACGCAGACGGTGAAGGACAACCATACCCATGTGACGACCAACCGCTACCTGCTGGCGCATCCCGAATTGGTCATACATACCAGTGCCAAACTGGACACCGACCCATACGGAAAACCTGCGATGGTCTATCTGCACGAGGGCGGTGTGGCAGGAATCGCCGAGGACCTTCGTAAGCGAATAGATGCCGATTTGGCTGCACGATTGGATGTGGCACGCTATAAGGGTGTGACAGAAGAGATACCTGTCCAAGCCATTCCGCCTGCAACCAAGGAAATCAAAATAGCGAAAGAAGTACCTGCAATTACAGAGGAGGCTCTGAAAGAACAACCCTCAACAGACTTTTTCGCAGAGGGAAAGGCGGTACAGCTCACACTTTTTGATTTGTGGGAGTACACCGTTCCGCAAGAGAAGCCTGCCCCGAAGAACAAGAAGAAGTCCGCTGTTGCCAAACAGGCACAAAAGGGGAAGAATCCCACACCTGCCCGTGCGGAGAAGCCGAAGAAGCAGGACAGCGAATCATTGCAGTCTTCACAGAAAAAAGCAGACGATGCCCCCAAAGAAGAAAAGAGAACCCTGCCGGGCGACATCTATGCGGACATCAACTGGGAAGACAATCCGCCCATCAACGGATTCTATGAGGCCATGATGACGCTGACACCCGAACGGCGTGTGGCACTGCGTCAGGAAGCGGAGCGCCATCGTCAGGAGCAGTTGAAGAGATTGGGCGTGAAAGATACGCTCAATCCCGCCTTCATTCCTCCTATGGGAGAGATAAAACCGCTGTCTGAAGCAGAGCCGAAACATGCAGAGGTTAAGCAGTCACCGCTTGACCTCACTCCGCATCCCTACTACCGTACGCTGGAACCCCATCACCGTGAAGGCTCCATTGTGCTCGATGCGGCAAGGAACGTGGGCTATCTGAAAGACCTCACGCCATACGGAGCGATGTTCCATCCCGCCGACCTCAACGGTTTCCAGAAAGAGAAACTGATGCTCTACATCTCCCTGCGCGATGCCTATGAGCGTCTGTACAGCTATGAGGCGGAGCACCACGAGGAGAACAAACCGCAGAGAGGCTACCTCAACACCTACTACGACGAGTTTGTCCTGCGCTACGGCAACCTCAACGCCAAGCAGAACGTGAAGCTGCTGCTGATGGATGCCGCAGGACGCGACATCCTCTCCTTGGAGCGTGAGGAGAACGGGCAGTTCGTCAAGGCCGACATCTTCGAGCGTCCTGTTTCCTTTGCGGTGGAGAGCCATGCCAACGTAGGCTCTCCCGAAGAAGCCCTCTCCGCATCACTCAACAAGTTCGGTACGGTCAATCTCGACTATATGCGGGAGATAACCGACAGCACGGCGGAGGATTTGCTCACTGCCCTGCAAGGGCGCATCTACTACAATCCGCTCGTG
>SFHG01000088.1 GCA_004555765.1 Bacteroidales bacterium | reverse complement strand
CTGGAGAAGTCCCCGTAATAGATGTAGCCGATGTTATCTTCCAGAATGGTGTATTTGGCGCCACCGGCGATGCGGTAGTCTCTGCCCAAATACTTTTCGATGAGGCCTTCGTTGAAGTTGCGCGGGTAGTCCAGATACCAGTTCCAATAGCGTGCCATGTCGGAAGAGGAGTATAGGTTGACGTGCCCGTCTTTCAGTTCGGCAAGCATGTTGCCCAATACCTCGAACAGGGCTTCGTTGCCCATGTTCGGAGTGATGAGCGCTTGGTATTTGTCGCGAATGTCGTTCCAGTCTATCTGCTTGTAGTCAAAGAAGCAGTAGCGTTCGTCGATGATTTGCCACAGGGCTTCGAAGTTGCCTTGCGGGGTATTGCTGTATTCTTCTTCACGAATGCATCCGTGCAACAAGGGCAAGAGGACGAGCAATATGCCCCAAATGCCCGACAGGCAGCTTCTTCTTTTACGCATCGTTCTTGGCGTCTTCTTGTTTCTTGACTTTCTCATCTTCTTTTGTTTGGAAACAGATAAAATTCCTTCACGAAACCCGCCATGAATACATGTGAGTAGGTGTGCGTCTTTATCCCGTTGACGTTGGACTGTTGCGCATCCCACAGATAGGCAAGGCGTATGCCGGCACGTCCCACCGTGAAGTCGGCGGTGAGCATCTGCCTCATGGACGGTTGGTTGTGCAGTGAGGTGAAGTTTACCACTCCGTCCCAATGCCCCAGCGTGAATATCTCGTAGTATGACTGTCCGTAGTTGGGCATGAACATTACACCTGCCAGCGGGAGGTTTATCTGATAGCGCAGCGTGACGGGGCGGTTCGCCACGCGCAGCTTCCACACGGCCATGCCCGATGCGGCAAGGTTGATGTAGGCGCGTGCTTGGGCGGGGTTGTTGCCGTTGCGCAGGTTGTAGGCAAAGCCCCCGTTGAGGTCGGCCACGCCTCCGGCCAGCAGCTTGAAGTTGCTTGTGATGGGAAAGTTGTAGTGCAGGCCGTAGTTCCAGTTGGCCAGTGCGGAGAGGGTGTTATTGTTCTCCGCCTTGTTGTGCGTATATCCCAAGTCGGCCTGAAAGAAGGTCTGTTGCGAAACATTGCCGTTCATCAGCCGTGTCATCCGCATGCTTTCGCGGGAGACGCGAAAGTCGATGCCTTTGTACTCCTGCGGCGACAGATAGGTGTCGAACACATTGGCGGAGCCGATGCCATACATCGTGGCACGGGTGACGATGCGGTTGCGGGCTGTGGAGTCTGTCCGCAGCTTCTGCACGAAGTCGGCCTCCGCATCCTGGGCTTGCAGTGTGCCGCCGCCCGAAAGCAGCCCCATCAAGGCGATTATCCTATATAACTTCATAACTCTTCCTTCCATATTAACCGCTCGTCACTCATTGCTAACCACTCTAAAACAGTTTCATCTGCCCTGTCATCTCATCCAGAATGTCTCCCTCGCTCTTCCCGTGGTCGGGGTCCAGAATCTCCGGCTCGCTTTCCTCTTCCCGGTTTTCCGGCTGTTGCGGCGGTTCGGGGTGGCGGGTGGGCTCCAGTTCGTTTATGGTGTCGAGCGTGTAGGTGGTCAGCCGTTTGCCTTTGGCTTTGAAACCTTTCACGGCGATGAACTCGTCAGCTTCCACCACCATCGGTTCGCGGAAGTTGTCGTGCCCGCCGAAGATGACCTCTAACCGTGGGTAGTATTCGTCGGTGAGCAATATGAGGCTGTTGTTCTTGTTCTCGCCCAAGTAGTTCTGCTTGCGTGGCGTGGCTTCGAGGCAGAAACGCTTGATGTAGGGATAATTCTGTTGGTCGGCATCGTAGAGCACGGCTGTCCATACCTTGTTCGCGTCGTACTTCTCAAGCACGCGTATGTTGTCCTCGTAGTGGTTGTTCAGGTCGAAATTGGTGACGTAGAAGTCGCCGTTGTTCTGCACCACGAGGATGGTGTCGTCGCTCTGGAACTCTCCGAGATACTCTCCGCGTCCGTCGTAGTTGAGGCGCAGCACGTCTTGGTCGAACCATACCTGCCGTCCGCCCAATGTGGAGCCTCCGCGTTGCTTCAAGGCTATCTTGTGCACCGGGTTGCGGGTCAGGATGTTTCCCATGGCCTGACGTCCCTTGATGTTGATGGCGCTGAAGTCTTCTTCGAAAATGATGCGGCGAATGCGCGGGTTGGGCTTCAGCGTCACCTTGATTACTTCCGCCTCGCCGTTGGGGTTGGCGCTGAAGTAGGTGATGCGGGAGTCGGGCGTGCCTTGCGTCACGTCATACTCGCGGTCGCGCACCACGCCGGTGACGGCGAAACGCTTGATGTAGGTGGTTCCCTCTTTTCCGTCGCGGTAGCACACGTTGTAGATGGTGCGTTTGTCGTTCTTCTTGAATATGCCGGCGTAGAGGATGTTCTTGCCCACGAACTTTTTCTCGGCCACGGGTGTGATGATGTACTTCCCGTCGCGGAAGAAGATGATGACGTCGTCGATGGGCGAGCAGTTGGCCAGATACTCGTCCTTCTTCAGGCCGGTGCCGATGAAACCTTCTTCGCGGTTGATGTAAAGCTTCTCGTTGGCCTCGATGACCTTGGTGGCCTCGATGGTGTCGAAGTTGCGCAGTTCCGTGCGGCGGGCAAAGCCTTTGCCGTACTTCTCTTTCAGCATGCTGAACCAGTCCACGGTATATTCCACGATGTTTGCCAAGTGGCGGTCTATCTCCTCGATGTCCGCTTTCATGCGGGCAATCAGCTCTTCGGCCTTATCGGAGTTGAACTTGAGGATGCGTGCCATCTTGATTTCCATCAGGCGGAGGATGTCGTCTTTGGTCACTTCGCGGATGAAGGTGGGATAGTAGGGCGTCAGGCGGTCGTCGATGTGTTCGCAGGCGGCATCCATGCTCTTGGCCTGTTCGAACTCCTTGTCCTTGTAGATGCGCTCTTCGATGAAGACCTTTTCGAGCGAGGCGAAGTGCAGGCTTTCCAGAATCTCGCTCTTGCGTATCTCCAATTCCCGGCGCAGCAGGGCCAGCGTGTTGTCGGCCGATTTGCGCAGCACGTCGCTCACGGTGAGGAAGTGCGGCTTTTGCCCGTCGATGACGCAACAGTTGGGCGAGATGCTCACTTCGCAGTCGGTAAAGGCATAGAGTGCGTCAATGGTCTTGTCGGACGATACGCCCGGCGCCAAGTGCACCAGAATCTCCACGTTGCCCGATGTGAGGTCTTCCACCTTGCGGATTTTTATTTTCCCTTTTTCGCTTGCCTTTACGATGGAGTCGCATATGCCGGCCACCGTTTTCCCGTAGGGTATCTCCTTGATGGCAAGCGTCTTGTTGTCAATCTTCTCTATCTTGGAGCGCACACGCACGGCACCTCCGCGTTCGCCGTCGTTGTATTTGGACACGTCGATGGAACCTCCCGTCTGGAAGTCGGGATAGAGCTTGAAGGCTTCGTTGTG
>SFHG01000087.1 GCA_004555765.1 Bacteroidales bacterium | reverse complement strand
GCTTTTTGCCCGATAAATGACCCGGTGGATGGTGTAGGCAGGTAAGCCGCAGTAGCCTTGGAGCACTTTGGCCGCGCGTCCCGTGGGCGCAAGCAACCGAACCGGATGCCCCGAGGAGACGGCCATTTTCGCAAGGGCACCCACAAGGGAACTCTTACCGGTGCCGGCGTATCCTTTGAGCAAAAAGACGCCGTGTTCGGTCTCCGATGCAAGAAACTGTTCTAATTTTTCCATCACCGAAGATTGGGAGACGGTCGGTTCGAATGGAAAGAAATCCCGAATATGCAGACCCATTTCTGTAAAAGTGGTATATTGCTACGAATTTGGTGCGGTAGGGGTGAGGTATTTTCCCCAAAGTTTACTAACTTTGTACCGTAACAGCGAAGATACTACATTTTTGTGTGGTCTCCGAAGTGTACACAGTTTCGTGGTTTGATAATAAATGTAACAACAAACATAAATACCCTCTTATGAAGAATGTTCTGAACGTAATTCTGGTGTTAGTGATTATAGCGCTCGGTTATGCTTGCTTCGCCAGCATCCAAGGTCCTATCGAGTTCGATCGTACGCGTAAGGTTCGCGAAAAGGAGATCATCAAGGAGCTGATAGACATCCGTACCGCTCAAGTGGCCTACAAGCAGGAACATAACGTCCATGCCAAGACGTTTGAAGAACTGAGAAACTGGCTCCAAAACGGTACCACCAAGACCGTCCGCAAGCAGATGGAACTCTCCGAAGACCAGCTTAAGAGTGGTCTGACCGAGTCCCAGGCCGTCAGCATCGTCAAAAAGGCAGAGGCTACCGGCAATTGGACCGAGGCTGAACAAAAGGGGCTCTCCTACATCAATGACCAAGGTACCCGTGTCTCTTTCTCTCGAGACACCATCGTAACGAATGCGCTTACTGCCATCTTCGGCGACAAGTATGACCTCTCTACGCTTGGTAAGGTGCCCGGTACCAACGCCGAGTTTGAGATGGATACGGCATCCGTAACGACAGCGTCCGGCTACAACATTAAGATCTTCCAAGCTCAGGTGCCCTACACGGTTTACCTCGGGGATTTGAATAAAGGCGAACTCTCCAATCTCATCGACAAGGAAGAGCAGTTCGGTCGCTATCCCGGTCTGCGCGTAGGTTCACTGACGGAAATCAACAACAACGCAGGAAACTGGGAGTAATCTCGGACTGCGTTTACCTCCTATGAAAGAGCCGCTTCCCGAGATGAATCGAGAAGCGGTTCTTTTTTAGGACGTATCTCGAGCTTAAAACCGGATAATAAACAAGATGATGCACTCTCGAATGGCGGATACAAACCTTCCCACTCCGAGCGAACGCACTGCTACGGAGCAGGACGCATTGCTCTCTTTTGCCCCCGGCAGACTTTTCTTCGGTGTAAGGAATGGAGACGGTCTCAAAGCATTGGTCGACGAAAAGGTAAGGTCGCTGCACGACTTCCAAAGCCTCTACTTCGACAAGCCTCTTATCGGCTACCCTTATCGGACGGTCTCGCTATTTTTGGACGGTGGAGAAGTGTATGATTTTGTCCCCGCAGCTTTTGTCCCGGATGAGCAGTCCCTGTCACTTTGGCTTCCCGGTCTCCCCGAGAGCGATCGGATTATCAGGGAAAGATTTGCAGACCAGGGTTTCGAGCTGGTGAGTGCGCTCTCCGAAGATCTTGCGGAGTTCGTATCCAGGTCGTTTTCGCGCTATACGTTTTCGCATCCGGTCACAGGACTCGTGCAGGCGGCGTTACAGTCCTCCCGGCTGTCCGGCGCGCGGGTGCTTTTCGGTGCCGTCTCCCGTATAGGCGGTGAGGATGTCCTTGACCTCGTCCTTGCCTCGGGCGGTCGGGTGTGTTTTGCCAATCGGTTCTTTCTCCACGGAGAGACCGATGCGCTCTACTTCGTCACTTCGGTTTGGCGTGCCGAGGGTCTCGACAGGGAAGAAGATGCTTTCCGCCTGTTTGGTGACCAAATCACTCCGGGGATGAGCGCCGCTCTTGCTCCGATCAAAAAAGCGGTTAAGTCGTTCGAGATAAACAGTTTCTCCGAGCTCGGTCGCGAGCTCCCCGGTGCCGAAAACTTCCCCGCACTCCTCAGACTCAAGATGTTATGCGCATAATCGGCGGTAAATACAGGTCCAGACGGTTTCAAGTCCCCACGTCTTTCAAAGCCAGACCCACGACGGATATGGCCAAAGAGAATCTCTTCAATATTCTCGGCAATAGGCTCGATTGGGAGGCAACCGACGCGCTTGATCTTTTCGCAGGCACCGGCAGTATGGGCTTTGAGATGCTTTCGAGAGGTGCCAGGAGTGTACTTGCGATCGAAAAAGACTTCTCTCACTACCTTTTCATCAAAGAAGTGGCGACCAAACTCGCCGACCCGGCTTACAAGGCCATCAAGACGGATGCCCTCAAGTGGGTGGAAGCACAGGGGCGGAAAGATGAGGGAGATAAGCCCGGATTTAATTTTATTTTTGCAGATCCGCCTTATTCTCTTGCCGGTCTCGAAAATATTTACGATATTGTGACCGAAGCCGGGATACTGAGACCGGAGGGTCTCTTGATCATCGAACATCCCAAGGGGATTGACTTCAGTGATCGTCCGCTCTTCAAAGAACTCAGGCACTACGGTGCTGTACATTTCTCCTTTTTCTCCGATGGAGACTAAGGCGGTGTCAAGACGAGTATTTTTTGCTCCTTACTAACTTTAATAAAAACAAGATTACTATGGGTCTTATTGGCGCTCTTATCATTGGCCTCATCGCAGGTCTTATCGCATCCTGGATTATGCCCGGTGGTGCAAACGGTTGCATTTGGAATACGCTCCTCGGTCTCGTCGGTGGTGCAGTTGGTGGCTGGTTGGCTGACCTGCTCGGCATCGCCACTCCCGACACTTGGTGGATGAATGTCATCATTGGTGTAGTGGGTGCCTGCATCCTTATTGCCATCTACAACGCAATCTCCAAGAAGAGATAACTTCTCTTCGTTTAAGTTGACTTTATTGAGGTCTGTGCCACTTACCCAAGAGTGGCACAGACTTTTCTTTTGTATGACGGGCATGCCATACATCTGTGGTGAAAGTCCCTCCGGGGCGTAGTTGCCAACGAACCCCATAGCGACTTGCAAGTTTCAAGGGGTGACCCTTGGGAGAGAAGAAGCAATAGCGAATTCGTGGTCTGACGAACAGAAACCTAATACTAAGGCGTATCAAGCGGACAAGCTGGCCAAAGGCAGTGAAGTTCCCAAAGGCAACCGTAACCTTGATGCGTAAATTAGGCAGGTAAACGATGAAAGATGTATGACTTATCCCGTGAGGCCTCGGCAGTCCTTAAGGATAGTAACAACGAATGCCGAGGAGTCAGCAGAGGTCGAAGTAGCCGTTCTCGAGTAGAACAAGGTGAAGGACCGAATAATTTGTAACGTTAATCAAGAATGTATGTTCCGATGTCTTTGCTGACGAGTGGCAACGGTCAAAACGTCAATGCGATCGACCACACAGAGCTAAGCACACAAGC
>SFHG01000018.1 GCA_004555765.1 Bacteroidales bacterium | reverse complement strand
GGATCCCCATGCGCCCAGGATCGAATCCTCGCTTCACGTATGGGCGTGGCTGCCGTCGAAGCCCTGCTTGACGGGCAACGCAACGTGATGATCGGGATCCAAAACGACAGAATGGTGAACGTCTCTTTCTCCAAAGCCATCAAGAAAGAGAGCGTCATCCGGGAGGAAGACTACCGGGTACTCGGACTCCTCGCTCTCTAAGGACTTAGAGGCAAGGGGTACGAGACACGTACCGGGAAGGAATTTTGGTACAGACCGGGACATAGAGCCCGCACGGATCGAAAATATTTTTTTGCACGTACCGGGACTTGGGACACACGCCCTGTACCTATATTTTAACCAACGAAACAGAATGAATCCGATTTACAAAGAAAATAAGGACAAGCTCAAATACGCGCTCATCGCATTCGACCTGGACGGCACCCTCGTAGACGACGACAAGAAGATTTCGCCCTCCGCCTACGCTTCCATTATGGAGGTTCAAAAGTTGGGTATGACGGTGGTTATCGCATCCGGACGCCCCACCTACGGCTGCCGGCATATCGCCAAAGAGCTGCACCTCGACGAATACGGAGGCTACATCATCTCCTACAACGGGGGCAAAATCACCTCTATGCGTGACGGCCAAGTCCTCTCGCGCAACACGATGTCGCTCGACCTGCTCAGAGACCTCTTCGAGAAGGTCAAAGACCTCGAAGGCGTGACGATGCTCTCCTACATCAATCAGGCCATCGTCACCAATAAGGAAGGGAATAAGTATGTGGAAATGGAGAGCTTTGTGGACAACGGTATGCCGATCCAAGTCTCGGAAGACTTCCCTTTCAACCTCACCAGAGAGCCCTTTAAGGCGGCGCTTGTCGGTGACAGGGATCGCCTTGCCCCGCTAAAAACAGAACTCATCGAGATGTACAAAGGGCGCCTTACGTTTCTCACCTCCGCGGAGAACTTCATCGAAATCATCCCCTACGGAGTGGACAAAGGGGCGGCGCTCGAATTTTTGCTCGCGGACATAGGGTTGAGCAAAGAGAACGTCATCGCCGTAGGCGACAATTACAACGACCTCCGGATGATACAGCTCGCGGGGCTCGGCGTAGCCATGGCCAACGCCACGGAAGCCGTAAAGCGGGCGGCCAACTACATCACCCTCTCCAATAACGAAGACGGTATCCGACACCTTCTCAATAAATACATCCTCTACCCCGAGGAGACCAACACCCTCACCACCGACCAAATCGACGCGCTCCAGAAGAATACGCTTATGGAGAACCTCGGCATCAAAGTGACGCGCATCGAAGAAGGGTACGTGGAAGCCACTATGCCCGTGGACAGAAGGACACGCCAACCGATGGGAATCATTCACGGCGGAGCAAACCTCGCTCTCGCGGAGACCGTGGCCGGATATGGCAGCATACGGTTGCTCAAAAATAACGAACTCCAATACGGCATGCAGGTGAGTGGCAACCACATCAGCTCCGCACACGAGGGCGACACCGTAAAGGCCGAAGGGCGCATCATCCACCGCGGTCGATCCTCTCATGTCTGGGACGTGGAGATCTCTTCCGTCTCCTCCGGCACCCTTATCTGCTCGGTACGCGTCACAAACGCCATCGTCCGCAAACGCTGACCCGCGGGTGGTGTTTGTTTATTCGGAAGAAAATGGTACCTTTGCAAAACCTTAGAGGAACGGACAGTTTCTCGCCGCAAGGTACGGGATCCGCTAGCTCAGCAGGTAGAGCACAACACTTTTAATGTTGGGGTCTTGGGTTCGAACCCCAAGCGGATCACTCTTCAATGAAGATACATCTTTTGACATATATCTTTGTTATATAATTTGTATGAGCCCAAGTCATAGTGAATATGACTTGGGCTCAGCCTTTTTGGGGACGGGAGATCGTCACGAGACCTTTTTTGGGGAAAGGTCTCGTCATACAAAAGTCAGCGAAAGGGGGCGGTGTTCCTCCGGCACGGGCTTAGAGAAGGTCTCCGTAGAGATCCGGGTGCTTGACCACCTGCCCCTTGACATAGGGACAGAGGGGAATGAGTTTGATTTCGTTTTTGCGCATCCACTCGGCCGCTTTGTCGAGCATCAGGCGCCCCACGTTTTGCCCGCGCATACTGTCGTCCACAAACGTATGGTCAAAAATCGCTTTTACGGGACCCGCATAGGTGTAGGTCATTTCGCCGACTTCGACTCCGTCGTTGTTGTATGCGACGAATCTGCCTCGCTTTTCGCCGTCTTCTTGCTTGATTTCAATCATAATTCATTTCTCGTTTTTTGGGGTTATCGGAAGGGACATTGCAGGGTTGAAGTTCGCCCGTGAGCTCATTTATCTCAAATTCTGCGAGCGGCAGGTCTCCGTATTTGTCCGGGAGGACACGGATCATTCGATCCACATAGGGACAGAGGGGGAAGATGGAGAGCCCTTTTTCTCTAACCCACGCCATCGCCCTGTCCATCAGAAGCGCGGCTTTATTGCCACCCCGATAGTCCGGGTGTACAAACGTGTGGTCAAAGACCGCCTTATCCACTCCGGCGTAGGTATAGGTCATCTCCCCGATCTCTTTCCCGTCATCAAGGAGGACGAAGCGCCCGTTTTCGGGAGCCTTGTCGATGTGTTTGATCTCGATCATAACGTTTCTTTGGGGTCTGTGAGTTCATACGACAAGGCACCGCTGGGACACCTGTCGATTTGCGCCATCAGATCTTCGACGGTGGCGTGTTCGGGTTTAATCCAGGGTTTGTCCTGCGGGCGGTAAACCTTCGGTAGGGTACGGACGCAGACACCTGCGTGCTGACACAGGTCGGGGCGCCAGATAATTCTGAGGTTGTCTTTGGGATAAACCTTACTTTTGGGAGCTTCTTGGGGTGTTTGGGATTCCATTGTAACTAAAATCTTTCTATTTGAATAAGTAGAAAAAGAGACTCGTTTCCTTTTTGTCATAGAAAAAAGAAGGGGTACGATTTGTTCACCGCCCCTAATGGCTCTTACTTACACGAGATACGGGCCGGGAAGATATTTTTGGTTCGTACCGCGAGACGACACCGTACGGACATAGAGAATCGTCCCGGTCTGTACCAAAATTTTCCCTTTGAATAAGCAGGAAAGGAGACCGGCTTACCCTTATTTCGTCGTAGAAAAAGTAAGGGCATAATTTGTTCCTGCAAATCCTCACACAAAACCCGATCCACATAGAGTACAACCTTATATCAAACACCGTGACCCGGGAAGACGACACAGCAAAAGTCTTCTTTTGGTGACTTCTTGAGTTTTCCTACTTTTTCGTACCTTTGTTACAGGTTAGAGATGAGGAAAAACCTTTTACACATCTCGCCTCAACTCATTTTAAATAAAATCTTAACGTATGAAAACAAAAAAATCACTTCTCAAAGTTGCGATCGGATCGTTTCTCGGTCTTTTGGTCGCATTTCAATTCACTTCCTGTTCCCCGCAACAAATGAGTGATGTTTATCCCGATGCCGGCTCCTATAATGACCGGCAACACAGGTTTCTTTCAGACGAAGAAGCGTCTTCTCAAGCAAAAGAGGTATATTCTTTGCTTTTCCCTTCAGACACAGCACACGGAAATCCACCGGAGACACGAAGTGTTCAGAAAACGAGGCTCTTGAGATCCGCTGACAGACCAACGACGACTGGAGGTGTCATAGTTGTGAACTTTAGGGATAACAAAGGATATGTCGTTCTATCTGAGAGCAAGAACAACGAACCTATACTGTATGCCTGTGACAACGGACATCTTGATATCTCTAAAGTATCCGATAACCCAAACCTGTTATCTGTATTAAGCAACACCGATGCACTAATGGAATACAACAGCCGAGTAGAGACGCAAGGTGATAAAACGGTCGGGGGAAACCAAGGAAATAGTCGATATATTCTATGAAAAGAAGGAGTTTGTCCACTGTAACTTTGGATGGGGCGGTCAAGACAACGGGTACTATCTCAGTAAGGTATTCGACACGATTAGGGGACCTGAAATGAGAGCAGGAGGAGGCAGAGGTGTCATCCTCGGAACTCATGGAGAAAAATATGTCTATCGTTTTAATCACCACATCATAAAAGGCATACATAAAAAATGAGATCTATTTTTGGGGCGACTATAACTTTGGCTATACTATTGGGCTTGACAGGTTGTAATGGAAAATCGTGTGAGGTCACTGGTGATGATCGGACAGGTGCCGGTTGTCGTTCCGACCATTTCTTTACCGGCATAGTAGTTCCTGACAACATTCAGTTGTCTGTCGTTGACTCTCCAAATAAAGTGTTTCCTTTTGAAGCCTACAATCCTGAGATCACTTCTTTAGCAGTCAAAATTTCGGGAAATAATTACGCGGAGCACAATAAGTTATCACACGATAAATTTGTAAAACTGGCAAAAGATTTGGGAGATCTGCCAAATGCCGGCGCATATATTCACGCAACACCTGTAGATCGAATCGTTCTAAATTCTCCGATTGTAGGTATCTCTGTCGTCGGCGTAACGACTTATGACAAAACACACTCGTCAGGCAGCTCTCTTGAAGACATTACTTCGATTTGTTATCTATCTAATGATATCGACTTCAAATCTTTTGGTTATAAGCAAAGTACAGGGACTGAGGATCACACCGATTTTCACAATATGCTTCCCCTGAGAAACTTTGCACCGATAGATTACACAGCCATCTCTTACGGGAAATACATCGAAGAGGGAACCGGTTTTCAAGGCGGACTACTGATGAGCATCGAGTTTGACAAGGTTCCGGACACCAATCCTCAAACCGTACAAGTGACCATATATCTTCAGAACGGGGAGAAACTTCAAGCCGTACAGTCTCTTCATATTGTACACAGAAAATAGGCGCTGATTGGAGTTGTTCGCAGCTCTCTATTCAGGGTAAAGGGAAGAAAAGGACAAACCATAGGGTTATAAATGGCTCAGACAACGGCGTACGAGATACGGACCGGGAAAAGATTTCCGGTCTGTACCACGAGACGACACCGTACGGACATAGAGAATCGTCCCGGTCTGTACCAAATTTAGGGACAGTATGGGTGCAAAAAGGCGGGGAAAAAAGTACGCGTAAAAATTGGTATATTTGAGGGCGAGACCGGGGGTGCCTTCCCCCGACGAATTTTGAGTATAACGCAAACCCCAAACATACATTTTACAAACCACCTGTTTCAGATGAATACCAATGACTTCTCCATCCGCCACATCGGCATCACAAAACCCCAAGAGGTAAAGAAGATGCTGAGTACGATCGGAGTTTCCTCCATCGACGAACTCATCCGCAAAGTGATGCCTGAAGACATCCTTTTGGACAAAGAGATGGATCTACCGGAGCCTATGACCGAACGCGAACTCGTCGAACACATCGGTCAACTCGGCGAAAAGAACGAAATCTTTACCTCCTACATAGGTCAAGGGTGGTACGACACCGTCACACCCGCCACCATCCAACGCAACGTCCTCGAAAACGCCGGCTACTACACCTCCTACACCCCGTATCAGGCCGAAATCTCTCAGGGACGCTTGGAGGCACTCTTCAACTTCCAGACCGTCATCACCGAGCTCACCGGCCTGCTCCTCACCAACTGCTCCCTCCTTGACGAGGCGACAGCAGGGGCGGAAGCAGTCTCTATGCTCCTCCACAACCGTCCCCGTGCCAAAAAGGAGGCGAAAAAACTCTTCGTGGCAGACGACCTCTTCCTCTCCACACGCCGCGTCATCGAAACCCGTGCCGCGCAGTGGGACGTGGAGATCGTCGTCGGCAAACGGGAAGACTTCGCTTTCAACGGCGACGAATACTTCGGAGCCGTCATCCAGTACACCAATGACGACGGTCGGATCATAGACGCAGAGGGCTTTATCCGCAAGGCCAAGGATGCCGGCATCCCCGTCGCCGTCGCAGCCGACCTTATGAGCCTCGTGCTTCTCACCCCTCCCGGGGAGATGGGTGCGGACATCGTTTTCGGTTCCGCCCAACGCTTCGGCATCCCGATGTACTTCGGTGGTCCCGCTGCCGGTTACCTTTCCGCCACAAACGACTACGTCCGCATCATCCCCGGCCGTATCGTGGGGATCAGCAAAGACCGTCTCGGACACGATGGGTTCCGCCTCACACTCCAGACGCGCGAGCAACACATCAAGCGCGAAAAAGCGACTTCCAATATCTGCACCGCTCAGGCACTCCTCGCGACGATGTCCGCCTTCTATGCCGTCTACCACGGCCCTGAGGGACTCCGCGACATCGCAGGCCGCATCCACACCTATGCCGTGACCCTGGACAGGCAACTCAAGAAGCTCGGATATGCCCAGGCCAACGACCTCTATTTCGACACGCTCAAAATAGTGGGTCTCTCGGAATCCGACCGCAAGAAGATTGAAGAAACAGCCCTTGACTGCAAAGTCAACTTCCGGTACTTCGCCGACAACTCCATCGGTATCTCCCTCGACGAAACCACCTTGGAGAGCGACCTCGCGACCCTGTACTACATCTTCGCCGAGGCTAAAGGTATCTCGTCCGTCGACCCCGCCGAGCTTCCCGGCGAGTACGTCCCCGTAGACGAAAAGGTACGCCGCACAAGCGACTTCCTCACCCAGGAAGTCTTCAATAAGTACCACACCGAGACAGACCTTATGCGCTATATGAAGTGGCTCGAGAGACGGGACATTTCCTTGGCTCAATCTATGATCTCTCTCGGATCCTGCACGATGAAGCTCAATGGCGCTGCCGAGCTTTTCATCCTCTCCAACCCCCGTTTCGCCCACATACACCCCTATGCGCCGTCGGATCAGGCAGAGGGGTATCTCGAAATGCTGGACAACCTCGACAAGTACCTCGCAGAGATCACGGGCTTGGACAAGACGTGCTTTATGCCCAACTCGGGTGCGTCAGGCGAATACGCGGGACTCATCACCATCCGTTCCTACCTTGATGCAAACGGTGGCAAGGAGCGCGACGTGGTACTCCTTCCGGCATCGGCACACGGCACCAATCCTGCCTCAGCCTCGATGGCCGGCTTTAAGCCTGTCATCGTGAAGAGCGACGACCTCGGCAATATCGACGTAGCGGACTTTCAAGCCAAAGCAGACGAATACAAAGACCGCCTTGCCGCCACTATGATCACCTACCCGTCCACCCACGGGATATTTGAGGTAGAGATCAAAAAACTCTTCCAAATCGTCCACGACCGTGGCGGGCTCTGCTATATGGACGGTGCTAATATGAACGCCCAAGTAGGCTATACCAATCCCGGTCTTATCGGCGCGGACGTATGCCACCTCAACCTCCACAAGACCTTTGCCATTCCTCACGGCGGTGGCGGTCCAGGCGAAGGTCCTATCGTGGTGAAAGAATTTCTCGTACCACACCTTCCGAGCCACTCCGTCAAGTACGGCGCAGACCATAACCCGGTTTCAGCCGCACCTTTCGGCTCCCCGGTCATCTGTGGCATCACCTACGCCTACATCCGCCTTCTTGGAGCCAAAGGTCTGAGAGCGGCCACGGCAATCGCCATCCTCAGCGCCAATTACCTCGCCGCGCGTCTCAAAGATGCTTACGGCATCACTTACACCGGTGCCACCGGCTTCGTAGGGCACGAGCTCATCCTCGAATGTCGCAGCATCAAGCAGCTGTCCGGCATCGACGAGACAGACATCGCCAAGCGTATGATGGACTTCAATTACCACGCCCCCACGCTCTCGTTCCCCGTTCACGGCACGCTGATGATCGAACCCACCGAATCTGAGAGTCTGATGGAGCTCGACCGCTTCACCGACGTACTCCTCAAGATCAGGGAAGAGATCGAGGAAGTGATCACCGGGAAAGCAGACAAAGAGGATAACGTTCTGAAGAATGCACCCCACCCTCAGTACGAAGTGACCGCAGACGAATGGAAACACCCCTACGGCAGAGAAAAAGCCGCCTTTGCGCTTGAGTATCTCCGCGAGAATAAGTTCTGGGTGAACGTCGCACGCATTGACAACGCCTTCGGTGACCGCAACCTCGTCGTCACCTACTCCTGCTTCGGCTAAAATTTCGACCGTACCGGGAAGATTTTCCCGGTACGTGTCTCCCCAAACTTTTGGTCTGTATCTCGGTACTCCGAGGTACGGGCCAAAACCTTTTTACCCCACAATCATCCCCTAAACCTGTGACCAAATAGGGAAAAACGCATCTCATTTTACAAAACTTATAAAAAAGTCGTCCCAAAATTTGGTGATGTGGGATAAAGTATCTAATTTTATACCGAATTACAACAGTCCCCGAATTATGAGCCATCAAATAGACAAAAACACCACCCCTTCTGCCCTGTGTGCAGACGAGACCGGCGTCGAAACCGACCAGAAAGGTTTTTGGACGCGGGCTTGGGAGATGTATCGGGACGGCTTCAAGAATCTGAGTAAGACGGGACGGCAGCTTTGGCTCCTCGTACTCATCAAGCTCTTCATTATGTTCGCGATTCTGAAGGCGTTCCTTTTCCCGAACTTTCTGAGACAGAATACGGACGGCACGAGCGAAGCCAAAGGCGAATACGTCACGGAGCAGTTCGTGGATCGCGCGCTCAAGTGACCTTATGACACTATCAATCCACACATATATTTATAATCAAACACATCAGAAGCTATGTTACTAAGTGCACTTATCGACTGGTCTCGCTGGCAATTCGCGATGACAGCAATGTACCACTGGCTTTTTGTTCCCTTCACCCTCGGCGTGGGCATCATTATGGCCATAGCGGAGAGCAAATACTACCGCACGGGGGAGGATTTTTGGGAAAAGACGGCTAAGTTTTGGCAAAAGATTTTCGCCATCAACTTTGCGGCCGGCATCGCCACGGGTATCATCCTCGAGTTCGAGTTTGGGACGAACTGGTCCAATTACTCCTACTTTGTGGGCGACATCTTCGGTGCTCCGCTCGCGATAGAAGGCATACTTGCCTTCTTTATGGAAGCGACGTTCTTCGCCGTGATGTTCTTCGGCTGGGGAAAAGTCTCCAAGAAGTTCCACCTCTGGTCCACATGGCTCACAATCATCGGTGCCACCATCTCCGCTTGGTGGATCCTCGTGGCCAACGCTTGGATGCAATACCCCGCGGGGATGGAATTTAACCCAGACACCGCGCGCAACGAGATGGTGGACTTCCTCGCCGTCGCGTTCTCACCCGTGGCTGTCGTGAAGTGGTTCCACACCGTGCTCTCCTCCTGGGTGCTCGGCTCGATTATGGTTATGGGTTTCAGCGCCATCTACCTGCTCCGGAAGCGCCACACGCGCTTTGCCGTGGAGTCCATTAAGATCGGTGCGGGCTTGGGACTTTTCGCCATCCTCGTAGCTATTTTCTCCGGTCACCTCTCTGCCATTCAGATCACCAAGCATCAGCCGATGAAGCTTGCCGCGATGGAAAACTACTGGAACGGCTCCGACGACGCAGGTCTGAGCGTCATCGGGATCCCCAATAAGTCCGCAGCCGACCTCGGCAACGACGCAAAAGAAGACTGGGTATTCAACCTCGAAATCCCCGGACTCCTTAAGTTCCTGAGCGATCCTTCGGACGGATACACCTACCTCCCCGGTATCAACGACATCGTCCGTGGCGGATACACCCTCCCCGACGGCTCCATAGCTCCGTCTGCCGAAGAACGGATGGCAAACGGCAAACTGGCCGTCCAAGCCCTCGCGGACTACCGTGCCGCCACTAAAGCCGGCGACACTGCCAAGGCAGAAGAAGCACGAACCGTCCTCAAGGACAACTTCAAGGACTTCGGATACGCTTACCTCGAGAGTCCCGCAGACCTCATACCGCACATCACGCTGCTCTACTTCAGCTTCCGCATTATGGTCTACCTCTCCGGGCTCTTCCTCATCGTCTTTGCCCTCGCTCTTTTCTTCACGAGCAAAAAGCGAGTCTCTTCCTTTGCCTCCAAGAGATGGTTTGCCTGGGTCATGATCCTCTGCATCCCCCTCGTATACATCTGCAGCCAATCGGGCTGGATTCTTGCCGAAGTCGGTCGTCAGCCTTGGGCGATACAGGACGTGCTCCCGCTCAATGCCGCCATCTCCAGTCTCGCAGTAGGGTCTGTGAAAGTCACCTTCTTCGTATTCCTCATCCTCTTCTCCATAATGCTCGTCGCCGAAGGCTCCATAATGTGGAGTGCCTTGAAGAAAGGTCCGGACACCAAAGAAGAGCATAAGTAACGCATAGATTGATATAAGCTATATGGAAACATACGCATTCTTACAGCACTACTGGTGGTTCATCATCTCCCTCCTCGGCGGACTTTTGGTCTTCCTCCTTTTCGTCCAAGGCGGTCAGAGCTTTATCTTCTCCGCGGGCAAGACACCGCTTCACCGTGGCATCATCGTCAACTCGGCGGGACGCAAGTGGGAGTTCACCTTTACGACGCTCGTGACCTTCGGCGGAGCGTTCTTTGCCTCCTTTCCTCTCTTTTACTCCACCTCTTTCGGGGGCGCTTACTGGGTCTGGATGCTGATTTTGCTCGTCTTCGTACTCCAGGCTTTTTCCTACGAGTATCAGCATAAGAAAGGCAACGTCCTCGGCTCGAAGACGTATCAGACGTTCTTGTTCCTCAACGGTGTCCTCGCACCGATCCTCCTTGGGACTGCGGTTGCGACATTCTTCACGGGAGCCAATTTCACCGTGGATCGTGATGCCGTCACGGCTCTCGGGGGTACGACCACTGTCTCTGTCTGGCAGCCCTATAACGGGGTACAGCTCCACGGACTTGAAGCGGTTCTGAACCTCTGGAACGTCCTCTTCGGCATCTGCGTCCTTTTCCTTGCGCGCACCACTGCCCTCCTCTACTTCATCAATAACGTGACGGAGCCCGAGTTGAACGGGGTGTTCCGCAAAAGGCTTCTCGTGAACGCTGCCATCTTCGTAGTCACATTCCTTGCCTTCGTGGGCTATGTCCTCGTCAAGGACGGATTTGCGGTAAATCCAGAGACGGGCGAAGTCTTTATGGAGCCCTACAAGTATCTCCATAACCTCATCGCGATGCCTTACCTCCTCATCGGCATCCTCGTCGGTGTCGTGCTGGTACTCTTCGGGGTAATCAAGACGATTCTGAAAAAAGATTGGACTAAGGGCATTTGGTACCACGGCGTGGGTGTCGTCCTCACCGTGACCTGCATCTTCTTGATGCTCGGTTGGGGCAATACTTCCTACTATCCCTCGGTGGCAGACCTGCAGAGCTCGCTGACGATCCAAAATAGTTCTTCGTCCCTTTTCACACTCCGCACGATGGCTTATGTCTCCATACTTGTGCCGTTTGTCCTCGCCTATATCTTCTATGCTTGGCGCAAGATTGACTTCCACAAGTTTGACAAAGACGAGCTTACCCGTGGCAACGCCTACTAAGACCAAGAGTTTGGAGCGTCGAATCACGTCAGACGCCGCACGACCGGTTCACGGCTGCTAAAGTCCAACGTAAAAGGGGTACAGACCGAGTACATTTTTTCGGTCTGTACCTTTTGTTTCTCCCGGTCTGTACCTTTTGCCGGTCTCGGTCGGTACTAAACCGGTGCGTCTGCTTTTTATGTATATTTGCGGGGTAGTATGGGCGGGAACACTGAGAAGAGACAAAGAGAAAAAATTTGATGGGTCGAATCTTTGAGACGATTGGCGACTATGTGATCCTGATGTGGCAGACGTTCCGGCTGCCGCGCCGCTGGCGTATCTTCTGGCGAGACCTGAGCCGGGAAGTGTATGCCCAAGGAGTGGGGTCAATGTGGATCGTGATGCTGGTCTCATTCTTCATCGGAGCCGTCATCACCATCCAGCTCGGCATCAACGCGTCGAGTCCGCTTGTCCCGAAGTTCATCCTCGGATATTCCGCAAGGGAGATCATCCTGCTGGAATTTTCAAGCACAATTATGTGTATGATTCTTGCGGGGAAGTGCGGCAGCGCCATTGCGTCCGAGATCGGGACGATGCGGGTCACCGAGCAGATCGACGCCCTGGAGATAATGGGTGTGAATAGCGCCAATTACATCATTTTACCCAAAGTGGCAGGTATGATGCTCTTTTTGCCTGTACTGGAAGTCTTCAGTATGTTTATCGGCATAATGGGCGGGTACTTGGCTGCCGTCTTCACGCCGGCAGTACCGCTGAAGGAGTTTGTGACGGGGGTGCAGTTTCTCTTCGACGAGTCCCGCATCCTCTACTCGATGATCAAAGGCGAAGTCTATGTCTTTATCATCGCAAGCGTGAGTGCCTATTGCGGCTACACGGTGAACGGTGGTGCACTCGAAGTCGGCAGAGCCTCCACAAACGGAGTGGTGTACAGCACGGTGGGAATCCTTGTCAGTGACCTCGTCCTGACGCAAATGCTCCTGGTATGATCGAGGTTAAAGCGCTAAGGAAATCTTTTGAAGGCAAGGAGATCCTAAAGGGGATCGATGCCGTCTTTAACCCCGGAGAGTGTTCGCTCATCATCGGCAAAAGCGGAGCGGGGAAGACCGTCTTGATGAAGTGCCTTGTCGGCCTTGAGACACCGGACAGCGGCGAGGTTCTGTACTCCGGACAAAATCTCGTGGAGATGGGGCAGAAAAGCATCACGAAGCTGAGAGTGGAGATGGGGATGCTTTTCCAAAACGCCGCTCTCTTCGACAATATGACGCTCTTTGAGAACGTGATGTTTCCGCTGGATATGTTCAGCGCACTCAAGAAGAGAGACCGCAATCAGCGCGTCAAAGAGTGTCTCTCCAAGGTGCAGCTCTGGGATGCCCGCTACAAGTACCCCAACGAAATCAGCGGCGGGATGAAGAAGCGCGGAGCCATCGCACGGGCCATAGCACTGGGACCGAAGTACCTCTTTTGTGACGAGCCCACAAGCGGTCTGGATCCGGAGACGAGTAAGGTGATCGATATCCTTCTACTCGAAATTACCCGCGAAAACGGCATCGTTACCATCGTCAATACGCACGATATGAACTCCGTCAACAATATCGGGGACAAAGTCATCTTCATCCACAACGGAGAGAAGAACTGGGAAGGGAAAGGAAAAGAAATCGAAAACACGGACAACGAGCTGCTCAAGAATTTCGTCTTCATCAGCAGACTCTAACAAAAGATACCGCCCTATGAGCGAAACAAACGAAATACCGGCTAATGCCACACCAGAGAAGTCACTGAACTTTATCGAACAGATCGTGGAAGAAGACCTCCGTAACGGTCTCAACGACGGTCGCATACAGACGCGCTTCCCTCCCGAACCCAACGGCTACCTCCACATCGGTCACGCCAAAGCCATTTGCTTGGACTTCGGCATCGCTCAAAAGTACGGAGGCATCTGTAACCTCCGCCTCGACGACACCAATCCCGTCAAAGAAGATGTCGAGTACACCGATGCCATCAAGAACGACATCAAGTGGCTGGGATTCGAGTGGGCGAACGTCTTCCACGCTTCGGACTACTTCCAAGACCTCTACGACTTCGCCGTCCGTCTCATCAAAGAGGGGAAAGCATACGTCGACGAGCAGACAAGCGAACAAATTGCCGCCCAAAAAGGTACTCTTACCTCTCCCGGTACTGAGAGCCCCTACCGCAACCGCCCCATCGGGGAGAGTCTCGATCTCTTCCGCCGCATGAACGAAGGCGAGTTCCCCGAAGGCGCGATGACCCTAAGGGCGAAGATCGATATGTCTCACCCCAATATGCATTTCCGTGATCCGATCATTTACCGTATCATCCACCACCCGCATCACCGGACCGGTACGAAGTGGCACGTTTACCCGATGTACGACTTCGCCCACGGACAGTCGGATTACTTTGAAAGGGTGACCCATTCGCTCTGCACACTCGAGTTCGTCGTGCACCGACCCCTGTACGACTACTTCGTCGAGCTCCTAAAGGACGGAGCGTATCGCCCGCACCAATATGAGTTCAACCGTCTGAACCTCACCTACACCATGATGAGCAAACGCAAGCTTCTCGAACTGGTTCAGCGCGGTCTGGTGCACGGATGGGACGACCCGCGTATGCCGACCCTCGTCGGTCTCCGCAGACGGGGTTACACTCCGGAGAGCATCAAGAACTTTATCGATGCCATAGGATACACAAAGTACGACGGCACCGTAGATATGTCGCTCCTTGAGCACAGCGTACGCGAGGATCTCAATAAGAAGGCGACACGTGTCTCTGTCGTACTGAACCCCGTCAAGCTCATCATAAACAATTATCCCGAGGGGCAGGTCGAAAAGATGTCCATGGTCAATAATCCCGAGGATCCCGAGAGCGGTTCTCACGAGATCACCTTCTCGAAGGAGCTTTGGATCGAGCGCGAAGACTTTATGGAAGACGCTCCGAAGAAATTTTTCCGTCTCACTCCTGGAGGCGAAGTACGCCTCAAGAGTGCCTACATCATCACCTGCACAGGCTGCGAAAAAGACGCTTCAGGCAACGTCACCACCGTCTACGCCGACTACCAGCCCGACACGCTCTCGGGTATGCCCGGAGCCTCCAAGAAGGTCAAAGGAACCATTCATTGGGTGAGTGCCGAGACTGCGGTTCCGGTGGAAGTGCGTCTGTATGACCGACTTTTCACGTCCGAGAATCCCGCGGAAGAGAAGTACGACGATCTCTCGGAGCTTCTCAACCCGGAGAGTGAAATCATCCTTCCCACTTCGTACGCCGAGGAGTTCATCTCCGAAGCGCGTCCCGGTGACCGGTACCAGTTCGTCCGTAACGGCTATTTCGTCGCCGATAAGGACAGCACCAAGGAAAAGCTCGTCTTTAACCGCACCGTCTCCCTCAAGGACAGTTGGAAGAAAGAGCAAAAGAAAGCCTGACCCTTTACCCCCGGAAGATATGAAAAAAACAATATGCTCAGCCGCTGCGCTGCTCCTTTTACTCTTCGGAAGCACCGGCGCTTTTGCCCAAAAGAAAGAGACTGCTCCCCTTCCCTCCAAACCCGTAAGCAAAGCCAACGTGATTGACGAAGTGGCTTGGATCGTAGGGGACGAACCCATTCTCCGCTCCGACATCGAGCGTCAGAGGCTGTACTACGAGAGTATGGGACAGAAGTTCCAAGGAGACGCACGCTGTATGATCCCTGAGCAGATGGCGGTGCAGAAACTCTTCCTCAACCAAGCCGCCATCGACTCCGTGGTTCCCGAAGAGCGACTCATCAGCCAGGAAGTCAACCGCTGGCTCCAGCAGGTCACCAACGAGCTCGGAGGTCGTGAAAAAGTGGAGGAATACCTCGGTCAGCCCTATGCCAAAATCAGGGAAGAACGCCGCAAGATCGTCGCCGAAGAGATTACGGTGATGCAGATGCAGCAGAAGCTCGTCGGGGAAGTGAATGTCGCCCCGAGCGAAGTGACCCGTTTCTACGACGAAGTCAATAAAGACTCCCTACCTTTTATGCCCGAAACCGTAGAAGTGCAGCTCATCACCGTGAAGCCCAAAGTCTCCGTCTCTGAGGTAGACAAAGTAAAGGCACGCCTCATCGACTTCACCAAGCAGATCAATAGCGGTCAGTACGACTTTGCCACCCTCGCACGCCTCTACTCCCAGGATAACGAGACGGCGGTCAAGGGCGGTGAGCTCGGATTCCTCGGTCGCGCCGAGCTCGAGCCCGAGTTCGCCAACGTCGCCTTTTCTCTACGCGATCCCTCCAAGGTATCGCGCATCGTCCAGACCAAGAAGGGCTACCACATCATCCAGCTCATCGCCAAAAGGGGTGACCTCATCAATGTACGTCACATTATGCTCCGTCCCGAGATCGAGGTCTCCGAGATCGACAAAGCCACCGCGCGCTTAGACTCCATCGCCCGCGTCATCACTAAGGACAGCCTCACCTTTGGAGCGGCAGCAATGTACTACTCCTTCGACGAAGACACCCGTCTCTCCAACGGTCAGATGGTGAACGGCAACCAGCAGTCCCAAAACTACGGTACCGCACGCTTCGAGCTCTCCGACCTCCCTCAGGAAGTCTCCGCCATGGTCTCCGGTCTCGAAACGGGTGCCATGACGAAACCATTCCGGATGTACGACAAAAACAACAATCAAGTCGTCGCCATCGCCCGTCTCCAAGCCCGACATCCCGGCCACCGTGCCAACGTCATCGAAGACTACCAAGTGATCAAGGGACTTGTGGAAAATAAGAAACGGGGCGATATGATCGAGGAGTGGATCAAAGAGAAGCAAAAGACCACATTCGTCAACATCAGCCCCGGGTATCGCGACTGCGCGTTCCGCTACCCCGGCTGGGTAGAGCGCAAGTGATTTTTTTGCACGTACCTAAAATATCTTTTTGCTCCGTACCTCTCACGCTCGAGGTACGGGGCAAAAATTTTGTCCCGACCTGTACCAAATTTTAATATCCTTTACAGCTCCGTTTTAGGGACTGAATAGCTTCGGCACATCATTCGGCACCTACGGAGCCGAGGAAATGAATCGTCCCCTTTTCTCCCACGGCTGCGAGACCTATGGCCTCTCTGACGTGGTCTACCAAGATTTGGCACTCCGTGCCACCTACCCCTATCGGGGCGTCGTCTTAACACGGGCTGCCAAGATTTGACACTTCGCGCCACCCGTCCCTAACGGGGCGTTATTCGGGTATTTTTCGTTGGCACTCTTTCTAATGCGCCAGCCTTGGTGGGTGGACTCATTTCCCATTGAATGTCGAAAATTAATGTTATAATTGCAGAGCAAGAAACACAGGTCTTACAATGAGGATAGTGTCTCAAACAATAACTAAAACTTTTTAATCCTCTATTCCCGTATGAAAAAAACAGCACCATCTCCGGTTTTGCTTGCAGGAGCGCTTATGCTTGCTTCCTGTACACATAACCCAAACGATGGAGTAAAGAATCCTGTGGAAACCACGGGACTGCCGGTCTCTGCCAATATCCACTCGGAGGAATCCGGATTATCTCCGGAAAGGTTTTTGGGCTATGGATTTAATCTTGTGGCCCACCATCGTGACGACCAAGACGGGATGTCCCGTGTGTCCGTCTTGGATATGGAAAGGATTAACAACCGAATGCCTTGGAATCCTTGGAATACGAGCGTAGACCCAACAAAGATGCCACGCCCCAAGATTATTGTTTCTACCGAGACTACCCGTCCTCATTATCCGGATATGGGGGAAAACCAAGACTCGTACAATTTTGAGGACGTCAATATCGGGAGTGACGGTATGTTCCAAAAAGTCTCCTTCGACATAGACTACAATAAGACGACAGAATACAATGTAAAATCTCACATTCGAAGATCATTTTGTTACGATATAAACCATAAGGTTGCACTCAAAGGACTACCTAAAGTTTACTCATACTACATCAGTGAATTATTTTACTACGACTTAACCGCATTACCTGCCGAGGACCTTGTACAGGAATACGGAACTCACTTAGTCACCTCGTATGACCTCGGAGCATTTACCAATCTGGTCTTTTACGCAAATGCTTCTGTCTTTTCATCGAATGAAAGCACAGAGATTGCCTGTTCTTTACTTGGAGCTGAACTTGACTCAGAGATAGCACACAAAGCCAAAGAAAACAGGGATGCGCTGTCCGTCCGTTACTCACAAGGCGGAAGTGATTATTTCCCCGAAAACCTCGTTTGGTCACCGGAAAAGTTCGAGTTTGGAGTAACGAAAGGTGTAGATCCCAAGGAATGGTATGCGAAGAAAAGACCGGGCGATGACCCGTTTATCTCACTCTCGACTTCTGACGGGTTAATCTCCATCCCTGACCTTATTCCCGACCCTTATCTGAAACTGAAGTATGCTTGCGGGATTCTCCATGCGACAAACCCCGGAGAAAAGATTCAGTATGTCATTTGTGACCCTGACACTTTCGAACCCATAAAACTATCCAACGGGTTTATTTATTTCACCAACACTTCATTCAGTTCTGTAGATGTCAATATCTATTACGGGAATAAGATGATGTATTTCAGCCCGAGTACCTTGGGGCAAGGATCATCCACTTCGAGTGTGTGGTCGGTTCAGATTCTCCCGGACGGCAGAGCCACGTTAAGGCACCGGACAGGAAGCTACCTAACGAAAAATCTGACTCTTCTTAAAGCGAACCAACCTACTGAGGAATGTTATTTCGTCCTTAATCCGATCGTGCCGCAAAAGGGGGACGGCAGTGATCTTTATGCTTGGGACAACATTATGTTCAAAAAATAGGAACAAACAAAAAGAAGATTCTCTTCGGATTATATTGTTGCGTCTCGGGAAGTCAAAGTACACTAATCCATATTTTCCATTTTGAATTTTACCCCCACTTCCGCTGCCGACCGATATACCGGGAAATCAAGAAGGTCGTATCATAAGTCTTGTGCAACGCAAAAGTTTTGGCACAGAGACGAGAGGGGGGTGTATAAAATCCAAAAGGGCAAGGCACTGAGACTTGGGGTGCCGGGAGCGCACCCGCGTTACGTGACCGAACCCGAATACCGAAAGCTATTCAGAGAGCAGGTCGGACTGTCAAGGCACCCCTAATGGTTCACCTATGCCAAAAACTCCGGTCGTCGCTACGCTCCTCCCTCTCGCTCTAACCTTCTCCAATCTCCGAACTCTTATGTCCCAACGTATTCTTGCCGCGCTTGCCCGTCCTAAGACACTCTTTTGGGTCGGATTCATTGCGACACTAATCTTTGTCTCTGCAGTCATCATCTCACGACGAACATTCAATTTCGAGATATTCCGCTACGGGGTCTTGGACTCTTGGAGCGGTCAGAACCCCTACATCTCCTGGGATCATATCTCGGAGAGTGGGCGAGAATTGGATCGATATCAGTATCCGCCGCTCTTCAGTTTCCTCTTTCTCCCCTTTGCCATCCTGCCCGTTTGGCTCGGAGCGATAATCTGGACACTCTTGAGTTTCTGCGTTCTTTTTTATGCGATGGCAAGGACAAAAGCTTTCCGAGATCCCGCACCGGAAGGGGGAGACAAGAGGTTTGCCTTTGTCTTCTTCTACACCATCGTCGTCCTCATCAGCTCGCTGCAGGCGACGCAATACAACCCCCTCAATGCGGCCTTCTGCCTACTTATACTGCTCCTCTTAGAGGAGAAAAGGTATATATGGGCTATGCTGATCGTCGTGGTCGGTGGCCTGACGAAAGTCTACCCGGGGATGGTCGCCTTGCTCTTCCTTTTCTACCCCGACTTTTGGAGAAAACCTTGGCGAATCCTCGCCGGCATTGTTATGGTATTGGCGGGTCTGCTCCTACCGGCACTCTTCACCGGGTTTGAAGGATTAGCCGACTTCACCTTGGACTGGGTCAGATGGTTGGACGGCAAAGAGCCCTCAAGATACCACGGCATCACCTCGCACCTCTACCGTCTCGGGTTTCACGGCTTTCTACCCTACACCATCCCCATATTGCTGGGTGGCATCCTCCTTCCCGTCCTCAAATCCGGAGCTCTCCTCCTCGCGGGACGTCTTCGCAACGACTACCAATTCCGTGCCGGGCTACTGGGGACCATGATGGTGGGGATGCTCGTCTGGGGCAACGCCACCGAGGCCAACACCTACATCATCGGTATGCTCGGCTGGCTCCTCTTCTACTTCACGAAGAGCGAACGCACCCGGTTCGACCATCTTTGCACGGCTCTCCTCTTTGTCGTCTTCGGCATCCTTCCCATGGACTTTCTCTGTCCTCCCTCTGTCTCAAAAGTACTCCTCTTCGACATAGGACTCGGTGCCTACACCGGACTACTCCTCTGGTTGCGAATGTTTCTCTATACGCCCAAACCCACCTCAAACGGTTAGGCTACTCCGAGACCTTTGCATAATATACCCCGTCTACTGCGTTACTATCGGCATTCGGGAGATGCCCGATAGTACGGGAAGATGCCCAGGAGGTGTCACGGGCGATCCTTCGACCTCTCCCCGAACTATTGGTATATTTGCGCTTAGACGGAGGCAAACGGCACTGCACTTGTACACAGAGGCTCCCTGCCTCCCTTTGTCTCCTCACTCCGAACTTCTCTCTCAAAACTGAATGCGCAAACACGCCATAAGTCCCATAGCCGCCTTGGTCTCTTTGATGCTCTTTGCCCTCATCGGCACCAGAGCAGGTGGCAGTGTCGCCCTCACCCTCGACTTTCTGACCACGGGACTCTCCGAAAACGACACCTTGGGGTCACCCGCCACTTGGACGAAAGGGACACCTCCACCCTCTTCTTCGTCCACGCCTGAACCGGGGAAGGAGCGGATTTTCATCGAACACGTCGACCTCTGGAGCTACGATAAGGCGACGAACCCGGACGCACAGGTTCTGAAAGGCAACGTCGTTTTCAGACACAAAAATGCCTATATGTACTGCGACTCGGCGCTTCTCTATGAGGCACAGAACCGCTTTGAAGCCTACGGGCAGGTGCGCATCGACCAAGGTGACTCGCTCCACATTTACTGCAATTACCTCGATTACGACGGCAACCTGATGCTTGCCCGTCTGAGGTACCTCGTCCGTATGGAGCAGGGGCAGACCACCCTCTACACCGATTCCCTTGACTACGACCGATCCGTGGGTGTCGGCTACTATTTCGACCACGGCACCATCACCGACAGTCTCAATATCCTCAATAGCATCTATGGGGAGTACGACACGAATACCCGCACCGCCACTTTCAATGACGAAGTGGTACTCGAAAACGACAACTTCACGCTCTACTCGGACACACTGTTTTACGACACCAATACCCACATAGCCACCATTATGGGACCTACGGAAATCGTCAGCGACAGTGGGGTGATTCACGCCAAGCGAGGTACCTACGACACGGAACACGAGGTGGCCAACCTCCTCGACCGTGCCGAGATTACGTCAAAATCCCAGTGGATGACGGGCGATTCCCTTTTCTACAACCGCAAGGATTCTCTGGCACTCCTTTTTGGCAACGTCATCCTCAGAGACACGGCTCAAAAGGTCGAACTCAGAGGTAATTACATCGAATACCACGAGGATGCGGAGCACGGCATAGCCCGCGACAGCGCGTACCTCATCGAGTACTCCTCCAAGGACACCCTTTGGGCAGCATCCGAAGAGATGGAGATGCTCAAGACCGACTCCCTGAACCACCTCTTCAAGGGACGCGGCAATGTCCGTCTCTACCGCTCGAACGTCCAAGCCGTAGCCGACAGCTTGGAGTATTTTACGAAAGACTCGCTTCTGAACTTCAAGGGACAGCCGTTCATCTGGAGCGGAGCGTCCCAAGTCACGGGCGATACCGTCACCCTTTTTATGAAGGACTCGGCTCTCGACCACGCTTTCATCCGCCAAAACGCCTATCTCTCCTCCGCAGTCAGCGAAGGACCGTTGCATGAGAAAAGGGAAAATCTCTTCAACCAACTTCGGGGACGCGAAGTGACGGCGTACTTCTCAGGACAGGCACTCGACTCCGTCCGCACCACCGGTAACGCCGAAGTCGTTTACTACAACCAATCCGAAGACAGCCTTGCCACGGAACAGGTTCGGAGCCAAAGCAGCGCCATCTTGATGCAGTTTGAAGACGAGGAAATAAGCCGCATCGTGATGGAGGACAAAACCACCGGAGAGATTACGCCCGTACCGCTTCTCTCGAGCGACAAGTACGTCTACCCCGGCTTCGTGTGGTTTCCAGAAGGACGTCCGAAGAGCAAAAACGACCTTTTCCGCAAGACGCCGGCACCGGGATCGGGTATGAGTGCCGAGCTCCAGGAGGCGGCCAAGCCATCCGGCTCTCTCTTCTCAGACCAGCCTCCAGAAGAGGAAGAGAAAAAAGAAGTTCCCGAAGCAGACCAGGCATCCACCATCCAAACGTCCAACTCCGAATCTCCAAAATCGAACTGACACTATGGGCATAATGAACTTTTACAAGTCACCGAAGCCAAAGAAATTTCGGTACACGCCCCGTTTCTACGATCCCAAGAAGGAGGAACTGCAGAAGAAAATAGACCGGGCAAGACGCAAGTACTACCCCGAGGAGTTTGACGACGAGGACGGAGAGGCTCAGAAAGAGCGTCTCAGAGGTATTTTCCGTAAGGAATCCGACCGCATCAATTCGTATGGGAATAGGGAACAATTCCGCAGCTCTATGCAGCAAAAGAACTGGATCCTTTTCCTCGTCCTGGCACTCCTCTTGGTCTTTTTCTTCTGGCTCTACGATAATATCGGACTCAAGTTTTTCAGCTACTTCGGGCTCAATTTCTAAACACCTCCGCTCCCGGTTCTGACTTCCGAGGGCATCGCCAATCGCAAGCACTGAAGTCTACCATGAGCCGGAAAAAGGGTACAGGTCGAGAAAAGTTCGAGACACGGACCGGCAAGGGCACGACCTACAGACCGAGAAAAGCACGAGATACGGACCAAAATTTTTCCCCGAAACGGACTATCGCAAGCGGACTTCCTTCGGGAGGTGATTGCGAATGCCACAACACCGAAAGAAAGGGACTTGCACGGTGGTCTTGCTTTCCTATCCCTATACCTGAGGAATAGGAGAATCCGTCGACTTTTGTAGGTGGGGAACTCTGCCAACTTTTTAGTACCTTTGGAAAGATAACATCACTATCCGGTACTACCGAAGCTTTTACAGACACATCAATAAGCAATGGAGGAAGCAGGAACATATTCTGTCGCGGTCATCGATTTCGGGACAGAGAAAATCAAAGGTGCCGTCGCCGACAAAAAGGCAGACGGTTCTTTTAAGATAGTGGCGCGCGAAGAGGTCAAGAGCGACGGCTGCATCGTGCGCGGCGTGGTCTACAACCTCGAAGAGACCGCGAAAAAACTCTATAATCTCTTAGACCTCCTTGAGAGACAGGTCGATCGCTCCATCGTCAAAGTCTACACCAACATAGGCGGTCAGAGCCTCCACAGCCACGAGCACGAGCTGGAGGAGACCTACGCCGAGGAGCACGAGCTTACGCACGAGGACATCGACGCACTCGTCTCACGGCTCAATACGTACACCGATGACCGGTACGTGTCTCTGGGCGAAATAGACCAGGTCTACTACGCCAATAACGTCTTCACCGACAATCCCGTCGGCGTGAAAGCCCGTACCCTCAAGGTCAAGAGCCAGATGATACTCGCCCGTAGATCCCTCCGCGAAGGGATCTACACCGTCCTCGAAGACAAACTCGAAACGGAAGTGGCAGGCACCCTCCCCTCTCCCATCATCTTGGGCGAGAGGTTTCTCACCAAAGAGCAAAAAAGGCTCGGCTGCGCCATCATAGACTTCGGCAGCGGCTGCACCTCCGTGGCGGTCTACGACAGAGGCGTCCTTATCGGTCTCTTTACCCTGCCGCTCGGCTCACGTAACATCACCTACGACCTCACCGCCCTGCACATCTCCTCCTCCGAGGCGGAGCGCGTCAAGAAGGAAAAAGGCAGCGCCAACGCGTCCAAGTCCCAGAGCGAAACCGTCGTCGTACAGACCGCGGACGAGAGATCGAGTAAAGAGTTGCCCCTTTTCGAAGTCAATCAGTACGTTGAAGCGCGTGCCCAGGAAATCGTTGACAACATCCTCAGCTACGTGAATTCCGTACTCGGACACACGAACCTGCCCGGAGGCATCGTCATCACCGGCGGAGGCTCGAAGCTCAAAGAACTGCCTCACATGGTGGCAGACTCGCTCCACGCGAAAGTGGAGATGGCATCTTCTCAGAAAGACCCCGACAACGGGTACTTTGTCTCAAACCCCGAGTGGAACGTCATCTACAGTATGTGTACCGTAGCCTCCCAAGAATGTACGGCGGTCATAGAGGAAGAGGAAGAACCGGATCAAGCCGAGCCCATACAGCCTAAGGCGCTGAACATTGAGACGGCACACACCATCTCCGGAGCCGGCACGGGGGACGGACAAGACCAAGACAAAGAATCGTCGCGCCCCAGGCTCCTTTCGGACGAAGATTGGGACGAGATCACAAGCCAGACCGAAATCGAGAGAGAAGAAACAGACGAAGAAGCCCGCTCCGCCGCCTCAAGAGCCGTCCGTGCCGAGAAGGACAACCGGGCGCGCAAACAGGCAATGAAAGGAGAGCGAAAAGGACTATTCAACCAGATGGTCAACTTCTTCGAAAAAATGCTCCCCTCCGAGGTTGACGAAGCCGACTAACACTTTACAGAGCATCCACTATGAGCGTACTAAATAGCGACGAACTCCTGAGGATAGACAACCAAACCGCTGCGGATCCGACCATCATCAAGGTCATCGGCGTTGGTGGCGGGGGTGGTAACGCGGTGAACTATATGTACTCGCAGAACGTCAAAAACGTCTCCTACCTCCTCTGCAATACCGACCGTCAGCACCTCCTCAAAAGCACCATACCCGACACCATCGTCCTCGGGGAGCACACCACAGGCGGTCTCGGTGCCGGCAATAACCCCGAGCTCGCCAAGAAAGCAGCCGAAGAGAGCCGCGACGAGATCGAAGAAGCACTTGACGACGGCACCCGGATGGTCTTCATCACCGCGGGAATGGGTGGCGGTACCGGGACAGGTGCGGCACCCGTCATCGCCCGCATCGCTAAGGACAAAGGGATCCTCACCGTAGGCATCGTCACGATCCCCTTCGTCTTCGAGGGCAAAAAGAAGATCCTCCAGGCCATCCGCGGTGTGGAAGAGCTCCAAAAGAACGTCGATGCCATCCTCGTCGTACAAAACGAACTCCTCTACAAAGTCTACCCGGATCTCACCATCTCCGAGGCCTTCAAACGCGCCGACGAGACCCTGACCACGAGCGCCCGCTCCATCTCGGAGCTGATCACGCTCCCTGCGGTCGTCAACGTCGACTTCGCCGACGTCCGCACCACACTCTTGGACGGCGGAGTAAGCATCATTACACGGGGTTTCGCGAGCAAAGCAGAGGGCATCAAAGTGGCCATCGACCGCGCCCTGCAGTCGCCCCTTGTCAATACCACCAATTTCGACAAAGCGACCCGCGTCCTCTTCCTCATCACCTACAAGGAAGGCTCAGAGCCCAAGGCCGAAGTCGTCAAAGACCTTGAGAGAGCCACGAGCCGGATTAAGAAAGAATTCAACTTCATCTGGGGCTACTCACAGCGCGACGAAGAGTATATGGAGGACGAGTTGGGTATTACCATCCTCGCTTCCGGCTTTGACAAAGAAGACCTCCACCTCGACACCTACACTCAAGAGCAGGAGAAGCTGATCATCGAGACTTGGTACCCCGCTGCCACTTCGGGGAGCCGAAACTTCACAAGCTACCGGTCTGTGATCTTCACTCCCGACGAACTCGACGATGACTCCTTCATCGCCTACATCGCCGACACCCCTACCCTTACCAGAAGCGACGAAGAGTTGGCTCGCTACCGCAAGCCCGCCCAAACCGCCGTTCCCGAAAAGGTTCTGCCCTCCACCCCGCCCACCCTGTCCGACGTACCGCGAGCCGCCGACCCGCACAAGCCTCAGATCGACACCGACGAAGATGCCGTGATCCGTTTCGGCTTCGGCTCCGACGAGTGACTTCAGAAATAGGAGATACGGGAGTACCCCGCAGGACTGTCCACACCAAAATTCCAAATTTCGACCAGAGCTATGTCACTTTTTGATCAAATAAGCGAAGAGATAAAGAAAGCGATGCTCGCCAAAGACCACGCCCGTCTGGAGGCGCTGCGCGGCATCAAGAAAGTGTTCCTCGAAGCCAAGACCGCGCCCGGTCACGGCAGCGATCTTTCAGACGAAGAAGCACTCAAAATCATCCAAAAGCTACTCAAACAGTCCGAGGACTCAGCCAAGATCTACCGGGACAACAACCGTACGGATCTCGCCGAAGAAGACGAGGCACAAGCAGAAGTCTACCGGTCGTTTCTCCCCCAACCCCTCAGTGAGGAAGAAATAAAGGTCAAAGTGAGCGAAATCATTGCCCGCCTCGGTGTTACAGACATAAAGGGTATGGGACGCGTGATGGGCGAAGCTCAGAAAGAACTCGCAGGTCGCGCCGACGGCAAAACCCTTTCCGCCATCGTCAAAAGCCTTCTCGGCTAAAGAGCCACCCCAAGACATTGAAGATAGGAAATCTCGACCTTGGTGAGCATCCCATCTTGCTCGCCCCGATGGAAGACGTTACGGATGCCTCATTCCGCCTCATCGCGAGGGAGTTTGGGGCATCTCTCGTGTACTCCGAGTTTGTCTCGAGTGATGCCATCATTCGCTCCGTCCGCTCGTCTCTTGCCAAACTTCACATCGATGACCGTGAGCGACCGGCCGCGGTTCAGATCTACGGAAAAGATCCGGACGTTATGGCAGAAGCCGCGCGCGTTGCGGTGGAAGAAGCTCACCCTGACCTCCTTGATATCAACTTCGGCTGCCCCGTCAAGAAAGTGGCAGGCAAAGGAGCGGGTTCGGGACTGCTTCGTGACGTCCCTCGTATGCTTGCCATCACGGAGGCCGTCAGACGCGCTGTCTCCGTCCCTGTAACAGTGAAGACACGCCTTGGGTGGGACTTGGAGCATATCATTATCGAGGATCTTGCGGAAAAGCTCCAAGATGCGGGCGCCATGGCTCTCACCATACACGGGCGTACCCGTTCCCAAATGTACACCGGAGAAGCCGATTGGGCGCCCATCTCGCGCGTGAAAGCAAACGCCCGCATCACGATTCCCGTCATCGGCAACGGAGACATCACGGACGGCGAGACTGCGCTCCGCAGATTTGAGGAAACGGGAGTGGATGCCATTATGGTGGGACGTGGAGCCATCGGAAGACCTTGGATTTTTGAAGAAATCTCGGAAGTCCTGAAAGGGCACGACAAACCCGTTCACGACTTCGAGTGGTACCTCTCCGTACTCAAACGCCAAATCGACGAGAGTATTGCCCACTCGGGGGAGAAAGGTGGTATTCTCCACATCCGTCGTCACCTCGCGGCGACGCCCCTCTTTAAGGGGATCCCGGACTTTCGCCAACAGAAAATCGCCATCCTGCGAGCCGAGACCCGCGCCGAGCTCTTTGCCCTCCTCGACGCTGTACCCCGTCCCTAACCTCGCTTGCTCCATCCACTTTGACAGGGTACGTCCTGTGCCTTCTAATCAGTCCAAAACTTCCAAGAGAGGCGGGTCGGGAAATGTCCCCGATCCGCCTCTCTTGGAAGTGTACCCTCAGGTTACGGAAGATGCGACCAGAGGGGGAGCTGTTAGTTTTGGTGAGCCGCTTGTGCCTTGGCTTCGCGAATCATCTTGGCATTCGGAAGAATATAGACTTCCACGCGGCGGTTCTTCTGCTGTCCCACTTTCGTGCTATTGTCCGCCACAGGGTCGTTTTCGCCCTTACCGATGGCGATCATACGACTTGCGTCCACAGATTTTCCGCGGAGGAAATTGTAGACGCTTTCGGCACGACGCTCGGAGAGCTTCTGGTTGTACGAATCGGTGCCGGTGGAGTCTGTGTAACCGATGATCCGGATGTCGGTGTCGGGATTGGCATTCATATTTTCGGCAAAGCGTCCGAGAGCTTCCTTGGAGTCGGACGTAAGGACGGACTGGTCGAAGCCGAAGAGGATTCCGCTGTCGAAAGTCACCTTGATGGCTTCGCCGTTATTAACCTTTTCGACCTGAGCGTCAGGGATGGCTGCTTCGAGTTCTTTGGCCTGCTTGTCCATGTGGTTCCCGATGAAGCCGCCGGCCACACCGCCCAAGACTGCACCGACAGCCGCGCCGATGCCGGCGTTACCTGCCGCATAGCCGATGCCCGCACCGATAGCGGCACCCGCACCTGTGCCGATGCCCGCACCCTTGACGGTATTGTTGTTAAGGCTCTGGAGAGCGCCGCAACCCGAGAGTATGACTGCGAGCGAAAGGGCAGATGCACCTGCCACGCTGTAAAACTTCTTCATAAGTGTCTGTTGATTCTTTTGAAAGGGTAAAAAATATATCGGAACCTGTCTCTCGACTGTCCGAAACAATGATGTCAGTATTCGCGAGGTCCGAAGATACGGGTGCCGATGCGTACGAGGGTGGCGCCGTGCCTAAGCGCGATTTTGTAATCGCCACTCATCCCCATAGAGAGTTCTCTAAAACGATCGTCCATGGGGAAAAAGTCGTTTTTGACACGGTCGAAAAGCGCCTTAAGGCGGGCAAACTGTCCGTCGATGACGGTCTCGTCGTCCGTCAGCTCTGCCATACCCATCAGACCGACAATCTCGGTACTCCTCAGCGATGAGAGATCCAAGGAGCCGAGAAAGGCTGTCAGTTCGTCCTCCGAGAACCCGTGCTTG
>SFHG01000086.1 GCA_004555765.1 Bacteroidales bacterium | reverse complement strand
TGGGCGGCGATTTCCGCTGCTTCCACTTGGACGTAGCGGGCTTTTACCGTTTGCTTGAAATGATGGTAGCGTTTGGACGGATCGTTGATCAGGTTGCCGAATTCGAAGCGTTCCACCTCTTTCCAGTTCTTTCCGTCGTTGCTGATCCGGATGATACCGGCTACTGTGCCCTTACCGCCTTGTTTTTGCGGGGTGAAGGCAAAGCCGCTTACCGTTTGCTGGCTGCCGAGGTCGATGGCGAGGGATTGCGCGGTCTTGTCGGCTATCTTCCATCCCTTCTTGACCAGCCCGAACCGTTCCTGCAAGATAGCTCCCTTTTCTCCGTTCAGGATGGCTACCGCTTTCAGTTCGCTATTTCCCATCAGGAAAGGTGCTTTATATTCGGTAGAGCCTGCCGATGGTTCCGTTCCGTCTGTCGTATAGTAGATCTTGAAACCTGCGTTCAGGTTCTCGGCAATGTTCTCGCCGTGCGCTTTCCAGCCGAATTCCTGTGCCATCGGTTCGATGGTAACCAATCCGTCCATGCTTCTCTGTGCGCTCAACCGGGGCGGACGGGCTTTGTAGTGGTGGGCGGAGATGGTGCAGATGGCGGGTGTCAGGCGGGATTCGAGTATGCGGACCCGTATCTTGTCCGTCGTGACATCCGGGAAGCGCAGGATTCGCTTGTAGCCGATGTTGGTGGCATAGGCGATCTCTTTCCATCCTCCGTCGATCCAGGCATCCACGGCGTGTCTTTCCACCCGTTCCCCGTTGGTGGCAATCGCTTCCTGGAGAACCAGACGGTTGAGGGTGACAGGTTGGGGAGTGGAGATGACGATTCCCGCCCCGTCCTTATCGACCGTCACATAGGTGTCTGCATTTTGGTCGAGCACCTCTTTCGGGCCTTTTGCCTGACGGAACAGGTCGGTCCCGTAGGTTTCCCGGATTCGCTGGCCGGTTTCCTTCAGCACGGCTACATCCGTCGGAGAGAATTTCCCGTTCCGGTTGGGCGGGATGTTCAACAGGAAGGTGGAGTTGCCTCCTACGGCGCGTTCATAGATGTCGAACACATCGTCGGTGCTTCGTACTTGCTGGTGCGTGTCGTCCCGGTAGAACCAGCCTTCGCGGATGGAAGTGTTGGTTTCGGCCTGCTGGTAATGCAGGTATTTGGCTTTATAGAGCTGTTCACGGCTTCCGAGGTCTTTGTCGGTCATATCGGCGAAGTTCGACATCGTGTCCGGATTTGCCAGGTAGGGGATCACGTTCCACTCGGTCGACCGTGTGCCGCCGGCTTCATTGCCGCACCACCGGACATCTTCCCGTCCGAAGATAACGGCGTTGGGGGCAAGTGCCTTGATCAGTTTTTTCCAGGCGGGGTAGTTGTAGGTCTGTCCGCCTTTCCGCTTGGGGTGTGCCCCGTCGAACCATACTTCGTGGATCGGGCCGTATTCGGTCAGGATCTCGAAGAGTTGGTTGAGGAAGTATTCGTTGTAGTCGTCCACTACGAATTCGAAACGGGTCTTGTTGGCAAAAGGCCGTCCGGGGACTTCCCGCGGGATGGTCCGTTTGGTGTATGGGCTGAGGTTGCCGTACAGCCCTTCCGGGTTTTCGATATGGTACAGGTCTGCCGGTGACAGATAGACGCCTAACTTCAGCCCGTACTTGCGGCAGGATTCCGACAGGTCTTTCAGGATGTCGCCTTTGCCGTCGCGGAAACCGGTGGACATGATGCCATGCTTTGTGTAGCGGCTTTGCCACAGGACGAACCCGTCATGGTGCTTGACCGTCAGAATCACCATCTTCATGCCGGCTGCTTTCATGGCCTCGCACCACTGATCCGTGTCGAGCTCTTTCAGGTCGAAGACTTTCGGGTCTTCCTTTCCGCTTCCCCATTCCAGGCGGGTAAAACTGTTCGGCCCGAAATGGATGAAGGCGATAAACTCGTTTTGCAATGCCGCCAACTGGTTGGGCGAAGGCACGACATGGGCGGCTTTCGCGATGATGTCCGCGTGGCTGTCGCCTGCTTCGACCTTGATCGTGTTCTGAAATGGTATCTGCTTGTCCTGGGCTTGCCCTTGTAGGGAGAGCATGGCTCCGAGCAGGAGGATAAAGGTGTGTTTCATGTTTATAAGCGATTATTATTGAATAGTGAAATTATTTGTCTCAACGACTTGTCCGTCCCGGAGGAACACGACCTGATAACCGGCCTTATCCGTCCATTCTCCCTTCTTGGGGGTAAAGGCCAGTTCCGTTTTCTCATACGGTTTGAGTGCCTTTACTTTCCGGCTGCCCATTAACATCCCGTTCTGTTTGATCTCGATGGCTGTCTCCCCGGAAGTCGAAAGCCCGAAGTTCTGGATCTCGACTCTGACTTCGTTTTTGTCTTTCCGGTAGACGGGACGCAAGCTGGACAGCAGGGGCGGCGTATAATCGGCATACGGCAGGCTCGCATAGCCGAATAGCATCTTTCCTTGCTTGTCTTTCCCGATCATCTTCGGGGCGAACTCATCCGGTGTGATACCGCTTCCCCGTCCGTCGAACGTGAGGATCAGGTCTTTTCCGGAGCTTTCGGTCCGGATCACTTGGCTTCCCCGTCCGAAGTTCACTTCGTTGTATGAACCGAACCGCAGGGACGGCACATCGATCTCCCGGAGCGGGTCGAAGCCTTCTTCCGCCAGGACCTTGACCCGGATGGTTTCAGTGGAGGCCGTTATCGGTGTTCGGTTTAGGACGGATAATAGCATCCCCTTGTTCATCGGGATGCAGATATTCTTCGAACTGTGGTTGTCATTGCCATGATCATCCCATTTGACGGTGTCGATGACGGCAAAGTTCATCTGCTCTACACGTCCTTGTTTGTCCTGGAATATTTTAGGACGTTCGTATTTGAACCAATGCTCGACATGCCTGTCCCGATGGAAGGAGATGCCGGGCACATAGGCTTCCCCTTGTTCCGTCACCCAATGGATGCCGTCTTTGGAACGTTGGTAGAAAGCGATACGCCCCAGCCAGTCATTCACGATCAGGTGGTATTGCAGGGAATCCCGCCAGATGATCGGGTCCTCGAACTCTCCTTTGACAGGCGGATAAACCCGCTTGTCCGTGATCTGTTCGTAAGGGGCGATGCCGTCTTTGCTGATCCAGATGCCTCCTCCCCGGCAAACCATCAGATAAGAACCATCCTGCCTTTTGGCAAAGCTGAGGTTGCTCAGTCCTTCGATGATCTTCCGGTCGCGGGGATTGAACGTAAACTTTCCGTATTGCCAGGGGCCGTTGACCTGGTCGGCTATATAATATCCATCGATGACATATACGACGATCCGGCCGTCGTTGAGGACGAAAGCCTCCGGGTTATGCCCTTTCCCGATTGTGTCTTGGATGGTGAAAGGCCCATGCAGATGATCGCCGATTGCGTGATAAACGGTTGAATTGGGCCATTCCATATGCCCTTTGGGAGCGCTTTCCGGCCATCCGCATACGAACAGATGGTATTTCCGGTCCGGCGTTTGGAGGATATTGCCTCCCCAGAACGAGATATCGGGATGTTCGATACCGTTGTCGATATACCGGGGGCGTACGCTGTCCGCTCCCCACGTCTCTCCGGAGAGCGTGCCATCGGGCAT
>SFHG01000085.1 GCA_004555765.1 Bacteroidales bacterium | reverse complement strand
GGGTCCATGACCTGAGGCACAGCCATGTCTCCCTACTCATCGAGATGGGCTTCTCCGCATTGGCGATCGCTGATCGCGTTGGCCACGAGAGCACTGATATCACCTACCGCTACGCCCACCTCTTCCCGAACAAGCAGACCGAGATCGCCAACGCTCTTGAGTGCACCAAGGAGGGCTAGCCATGCCCTGCCCAAACTCCGCACGCAAAAGGTCGAAGACCATGGCTTTCAGGGTGAGCCCGGAGGAATACGAGCAGATCACCAATTTGGCGAAGTTGAGCGGGATGGACAAGCAAGATTTCATCATGGCCAAACTGATGGACCACGAGATAGTCGTAAGACCCTCTACGAGGGTCTACAAGGCCCTGAAGGGCACGATGGCGGAAATCTACCAGCAGCTGCTTAGAATCCGCGCAGGAGGCGAACTCAGCACCTCCGTTGAGGAAACACTGCTCATACTGTCCAACATCTTTGCCGGGCTAGAGTCATCTGAGGAGCCCGCCGAAATCGATATCGAAAACCAAAGCGTATGGGATTTGAAAAGAGAGTGAGGGTGTCCGTTTGTGGGGACAAAGGCCAGCAAGTTAGCGCCGTAGAATCCTCGAAGCACCCAGGAACGAAAGGAGCGATTATGGATAACAAGCGATGCGAAATCACCGTCGCCCTGTATGGCGATACATCAGATTGCTCTTCCATTCCTGATGCGATTGCTCCTCCTTCTCCTCAGTACTTCGTGGAGGCTTACGCGACGCGCGACGCTTTCGACGAGGCGTCGGGATGGCACTATCCCGTCATCCTGCGTTTCGAAGAATGCGACATCCTTGTCGAAAGGGTTGCTTTAGGAGTGCGAGCTCGAAAATGTTCTGGTGATGCCCGAAAACTCATTGATGGAGTCTGCGTAAACGGAGAAAGCTGCAGCGAGTCTCCCTATTACTCTCGTGTTGAAATTGCTGGTATTTGCGCAGGAGAAACATATATCTCTCTAAGCAACGCACAAGAATCGGGAGAGCATATATCGCTTTTCCTGGAAGAGCATGTAATTTGCATTTCGTGAGAACATGCAATACGACACAAGTGCCCCCATCCCTTGTGACGGGGGCACTTGTGATTTTGGCTTCGATATCGCTACAGCCTTGAGAAAGCGTTCTTGATCATCTGCGACATCAGGACGCGCCTTTCTTTCAGGAAATCAAGGTATTCCATATCCTCGAATCCAAGCGGAAGGGCATTTTCAGTGCACGAGGTCTTGTATGCCTCATCGCCCAGCGCTTCTTTGAACTTTGCGACGTAGATTTTCGGATCTTCGTCGCTGATGTAAATGTTCTTCTGATAGTCGACGCAAACGAAATTTGCTCGACGGTCCTTGGCGTATTCGTAAGGACCGTTCTTCAGGAAGTTCGCTGGGAACAGGTGATGCTTGTCATATGCCTTCTTGGTACCGCTGCTTGCGGGTAGGAGAAGTTGTGCCACGGTGCTGGTGTTAAAGAGCACGCGAGATCCCAACACTACTTGAGCGGCAAGGAAACCGTTCCAGACAGGACCGCTTGCTTTGTTTTTATCCAGCTCATTGGGAAGAGTTACACCGTAATAGTCGTCGGTCAAACGCGATGAGATTTCGTTTTCGATCCAAGCGCAGAAAGCATCCGCATCGGTAAGCTCATCGATAGAATTCATCTGCTGCTCGAAAACCGACTCGAAATTGCCCGTGTACATCTGGGTCAGAATCGCCATAGAGAACCAGCGTTTAGCAATGCGCTGCAGCTCCATGCCGGTAATTCCGAAGCGGTGCTTTGCAATGAGCGTGATTGCGTAAGTCAGAGGTATCGTGTTCTCGGAACTGATCATCCCCCCGTTCACGTAGCCAGCCTCGCCGAGGGCATTGATGAAGGCATGCCAATCGTTCAGGTCGAGGACCTTGTCGAGGGCCGCGTCGAACTTCTCGAAATTCTCCTCACGCTTAGCAACGCTTGTCTCGCGCGTCTCCAGATCGCGACCATTGAGGATGAGGCGGGCATAACGCAATCTGCCACGACCGAAACCAAGGCCAACGGTCGCCCTGATCACATGGCTCGGCTTAATCGTTAGAAGCGCGTTGTAGGAAGTGCCGACACCTGGCTTGTGGCTGTCCTCGCACCAGTCCTCAATACGCTGCCTTGTCTCAGGCTCGTATACGGAAAGAAGAGTCATGATGAAATCGTCTTCATTCAGCTTCGTGCCACCGGAGTTTACGCGGATGAAGATCTGCGACATCTGCTCCTCATCGGCTTTGTTCGAAATCGAAAGGATGGGGATCACGTAGGTGGTTTCCAGGTTCAGAAGCTCGTTGATTCCGTCTTCAACGGCGGCTTCTCCGTCATCATCCAGCTTTGGCACTTCTCGTTTTGCATTAGCCTCATTCAGACGCTTGATGTATTCACGGCGGAACTTGGTGGCTTCGTTTTTCCTTTTAGCCTCAAACACCGCACTCAGGTCTGGGATGTATTTCGCGTCTTTAGCAATAGCGGCGTCCCAGGTATGGAACTCTTTCGCAATGGGGTCGTACGCGATTCGAATCGTCCTGTCAGAGAACGACTGATCCTTTACGGGCACACCGTACATGGATGAGACCAAGGCCGTAAGGCGCTGCTGCCCATCGATGACGAGCTCTTTAGGGGTTGCATAGTTCTTTTCATTCAAGCCGATGGAGGATTTCTTCTCCTCCTGGTCATCTGGAGCTTCCCAAAGAATGCAGTATCCGATGGGGTATCCGCGCAGCATTGAATCGAGCAAGTCGCGAACATCGCTATCCTTCCAAACGAAAGGGCGCTGCAAATCAGGAAGACCGACCCTTCCCTCTATAACGTCGCTAACAAGTTTTCCAACCGGGCGGTCAACCCTTGTAAACAATGGCTCAGCCATGATTTCTCCTCAAAATGTTCTGTGCTGCATTCTGCACCCTAATACCCGGCTAGACTCTTGCAGTCGCATATGCATAAGAGCCTTGCGCCTTGAAGTTCTCTGCTTGCTCCATGACCTTCTCGAAAACTTCCTCATCCCATTCGGGTGGATAGCCATTTTTGTAGAGAAGAATGGTTAGGTCCATATTCAGCTGACTCTTGATATCGTCTCGTGTCGCCCAATCGGCATACTGCGCCTTGTCGTCAACCAGCTCCTTGATTTGCTTCGCCAGGGCTAGGCACTTCTCCTCTTCGTAAGGGAAGCCGTGGTCGTCTCGAACCTTTACCAAGATGTCGTAGAAAGCCTTCTCTTCAAAGGTGATTCCCAGCTTCTCGAAGGATCCCTTATCCTCTTCAAGGTCCTTCAATATCACGAGGAGCTCATCAGACAAATCGTTAACGAAGTCAGCGACAACTTCGTTTGTGAAGACGAGCTTGTCGCGCGTGTTGTAGGTATCGACAACTTTTCGCAGACGCTCATCGAACTCCTTGGCCTTTGTCTTGTTGACACGCCCATAGGAAGAAATGGCTTTACGCAGGAGCTTCAGCAGAGCGTTGAACTTGGTAATTGGCATCTCTATCGCATCGAGATGCTTTATAAATTCTGAGGCTTCGGTAGTTTGTGTGACAAGGGGCTAGCCTAGGCAGCAACGCTCTTCGCTCCCTTCACGCCCTTCTTCCTCGCCTTCACCGGGCGACCCGGG
>SFHG01000017.1 GCA_004555765.1 Bacteroidales bacterium | reverse complement strand
CCCTCTCTTCTCTGTTTTGTTACGCTTGATTTCTCGAGAAACTGTACTCTTACTTACGCCAATAGTCTTAGCTATAGACGTAATCGTCTCTCCTTGCTTGTACCTCTTTTCGATTGTGTACCTTTGCTCCGGGCTTAGGTGATTGTATTTTTCTTCATAACACAAAAGTAATACATTTAAGTCTTTTTCCACCACCTTAGGGGGGCTAGCCCCCCTAAGGTGGTCCTTGCTTTTCCTTCCTTTTGTGTTGCACTTACGACTGGAAAATACGAGAGCTGACGCATTAAAGATCGAGTTGACGAAAAGTCAGGTCTATGATGGGTCAAAAGAGTTAGTGAGAAGTCTCCGGGGAAAGCGTTCGCTTTGCTCCGTTAGTCCGAAACAGAACCGGCTCTGCAGGGGTACAACCGTCAAGGGACAGCACTGATGGAGTCGGAGCTTTTTTTGTTCATTTCTTGGCGCTTTCAACTACCCAAAGAACCCATAAATACAGAGAGGTCTCCCCTCCCTCCAACACTTTTAACCTATAAAAGTAACGGGCGGGGACGCATCTGCCGCGCACCCGCCCGCTGTAATCTATTGTAGCGATTTGATAATAAAATATGTTGTAGAGATTTTTCTAAGATGGGAGATCCTTGCACCCGGGGACTCAGAAGGCAATCAGGCCTATGACGACGAGCCAGATGAGGCAGAGGATAACCTTGAGTGCGCCACTCATATTGCTGCGTATGATGAGCCCGAGCGGTAGGACTAAGAGAGCGAATACGAGTGTGATAGCTGTGATTATGCCGACAAAGACCATAATTACCGACAAAATGATGCCACCTCCCAGCAGACCGTGTCCGAGCATATCCGGTACAAAGTAGTCCCAAGTCTCCGGATGCATAAAGCTCCCGCTGCCTACGAAGTCGAAGAGCCAGTAGATGCTGAAAAAGACCACGAGCAACACGGCGATACCGATAACCCAGTACATAATCGAGTCGCCGGGATTGGATTTTGCGGTCTTGCCGTCGGACGCGGGGTTGCTTTTGGTCTTCGGCGCGAACATCTTGCCCACCTTATTCAGCCCGTCGGACGCAGTCGAAGCGGCAAAAGCAGCTTCTTCGGAAATCTTGTTCCAAATCTCCGAAGAGCTTACGGGTCGCCCTTCCATACGAAGCTTGTCTTCCACCGTCTTGGCTTTGGGAATAAAGATGGCGAAGGTGAAGTACATAATGATCAGGATCCAGTTGACGGGAGTAAACATCAAGAGGATGAAGAGGATGCGGAGGAAAAGGGGATCTATGCCCATCAGTGCGCCGAGACCGCCCAAGACACCGCTGATCCATTTGTCGTCGGGGTTACGGAAAAACTTCTTACGCTCGCTCAAGGGGACGCTCTGAGACGCTCCCCCTGCGGCCGCATTGCCCGCAAAAGTCTCCGACCCGGTCTCTGCCGAGTCTCCGTGGGACTCTTCGGATGCGCTAAACGAGGTCTCGTGATAGACGTCCTCTTCTTGGATGTCTTCCAGCGGACCCAGTGTGCGGATGGCGTCCTCTGTCATGGCTACGGTGATGACGGCGTCTTCGCCGTATTTTTTCTCCCACAGCAGGTCGCTGAGCCTTTGCTCGAAGTCTTGGACGATTTCTCCTTCGGGGTCTTCTTTTTGGTAGAGTGCGCGGATGTTTTGGATGTAAGTTTCGAGCATCCGGTAGGCATCATCGTCTATTTGAAAAACGCGTCCGCCCAGGTTTACGTTCACTGTCTTTTTCATAATGCTGTCTTTGTGGAATAAAAGTTATTGGTTGTCGGACTGTTCCGGTTCTTCGCCGGGCTGCTCTGCTTCGTCCTCGTTGTGTCGCTCGATAAACTGCCCTTCGCCTTCCCTCTTCTCAAACGGGGCGGGAGAGGGGAAGTTGCCCGTACTCCGCTCCAAGTCGAGTATCGCGTCGCGCATACTCCGCCAAGTGGCCGAGAGCTCCGTGAGCCATTTGTAGCCTTTCTCGGTGAGGACGTAGTACTTGCGGGGCGGTCCCTGGGTGTTTTCCTCCCAACTGTAGTCGAGAAACTTGTCCTTCCTCAGTCTGGAGAGTAGCGGGTAGAGTGTGCCTTCGACCACAATGAGATTATGGTCTTTGAGCGACTGCAAGAGGTCGGCGCTGTAGGAGCGCTTCTGGTTGAGGATTAAAAGGATGCAGTACTCCAAAATCCCCTTACGCATCTGTGCGTTATTTTTGGCAAATGATTCTCGTTCGGGTTGCATAACTTTCAGAGTCTATTTTGTTTATGACTAAAATCTCACTGCTTCAGAAAGGGCTCTCACCCTTTCACGAGACAAAGGTAGCAAAAGTTTCGGTACTTTGCAAAACAAAGTATGTATTTCAGTTTGATGTTATGCAAGGCGGGGGCAATTTTTGGTACGCACCAAGGCGTCCGCCTATGTACGTATCTCGTTTCCTCCTCATACAGACCGAGGCGATCTCCTTGGTACGTACCTCGGTTAGGTGGCAGTTAGGGGAAGGTGGCTGGGGTCGACGCATTAGAGACATTTTGAGATTAGTGTGGTTAGGTAAAGCCCCGTAGGGGCCAAATGGCACAGAGTGCCCTAATCTTGGTAGACCGTGGCAAAGAGTCCTCCGGACTCGCAGCCACGGGACATCAGCGACATCCTCACCCTTTTACAGCTCCATAGGAGCTGAATAGCTATTTGGCTCCTATGGAGCCACAGAAATTAAGAAAGGACGTCCCTCCCCGGCACATCGACCGCTAACGCGGTCTTCGTGCCGGTCTACCAAGATCCGGCTCCGCTAGAGCCGTCCGCCCCTCCGGGGCTTTATTCGATGATTCTTTGTTGGTAAAGTGTCTAAAAAGTCCGCTCCGGGGAGGTGGCGGTTAAGAGTGAGGAGTTCGGAGTAAAAAAGTATCTTTGCAGGAGGGTGCGGTGTCCGTATTAAAGACAGCCCGCATTTTTCACCTTTGATAGATAGAATTTCTGATCAGCAAAAAATAGAAACAGAAATGCAAGCGCATTACCGCCGATATTGGATCGCCTTCCTGACCCTCGTGGTCTCCGGGCTGCTTCCCCTCCTGGCGCAAAACGGCACAAGTCCCGTCCATGTGGTGCAGCAGGGCGAGACCCTCTTCCGCATCAGTCAGATTCACGGCATCACCCTCGATGACCTCTATGCCTTGAACCCCTCTGCCAAAAACGGCATACGGGTCGGAGAGCGCATTCTGTTGCCCTCCACGGCCAAAAACGTGACAAACTACTCTTCTCAGCCTGCACAGGGGGCAGGAGAACGCTTTCACCCCGTACGCGTGGGCGATACCCTCTATTCCATAGCCAGGATGTACGGCGTGTCTGTTGATGAGATCCTGAAAGCCAACACCGGCATTAAGTCTGCAGAGCGTCTCCCCGGGGGCATCATTCTGAGGATACCGCCCTCGTCCGGGAGCTTGTCATCCGCCCAAGACCGACCCGGCGCGCCGGTTCGCAGCAAGCCCTCTGCCCCTCCCGTTGCTCCGACCGAGAAGGTGACCGGTCTCAAGACCATGACCGTGGAGGCGGGCATGACGGTCTACAGTCTGCTCCGCATCACCGGATGGAGCGAAGAGGAGCTCTACAAGTACAATCCCCGGGTGAAAGACGGGCTGAAAACAGGGATGACGATACTCGTTCCCGACTTCAAACTTCGGGACAATAAAGCCCTTACCAATGGTGCACCTCTCGCCTATGACGGGATATATCCCGGGGGCGCTGACGCCGTCCCCAACGTACTCTCCGGAGCCACCATCGTCCTGGCACTCCCGTTTTTGGACGATGGGGGGAATACCCGTTTCAGGGATTACTATCAGGGCTTCCTCCTCAAGCTGAGGGAGGTCAAAGCCAAGGGTATCAGCATCGACCTCTACACCGTGGACGTCAGCTCCTCCCTCCTCTCTTCGTCCATAAGCGAGATTGAAGCCTTACCGGCAGTGGATCTCATCATAGGTGGTGTTTCCGCCGCCTCCCAGAGCGCCCTTGCGACCGTGGCCAAGCGCAAGGGGGCATTGTACACTATCCCCTTCTCCTCTGCTCCTCCGAGCTTTTCCACAGGCGGGGACGGCAGGGCGCTAAGGGTCTACCAGATCAATACGCCGCACGTAAGGCTCTACGCCGCGGCCGCGGACAAGTTCGTCCAAGTCTACGGACGGGATCGGACGCACGTCCACTTCGTGAGCTACGCCTCGAGCGCAAAGGAGGATAAGAGTGACTTTGTGACTGAGTTGAAACGCACCCTCGTCCGCAACGACATCTCGTACAGTGAAGGGGGTTCCTCATCACTCGACTCGGATCTCGCGGCGCTCAAAAGACGCACCGGTCGCATCGTCGTGGTTCCCTCTTCCTCGTCCCGCTCAGCCGCAGACTTGACACTCAAGGCGCTTGTGGCGGCGATGGCTCCGGGTGAAGACGGTGCGTACACGGGACCGGAGTTCACGGCTTTCGGGTACCCCGAGTGGCAGACGTATGCCTCCCGTATGAGTGCCGCACTCCGCAGTACGGAGTCGACTTTCTACACGACCTTTTTTGCCGACCCGTCAAGTGAGGATTATAGGACGTTTCAGCAGGAATACATCTCATGGTACGGCGTGAGCATCGGCAGTACGTATCCCCGATACTCGATCTTGGGTTATGACACGGCGGGCTATTTCCTCGACCCCGGTTCTGTGGGCAACATCTACAAGAACGGTCGCTATGACGGCTATTATGACGGGATCCAAAGTCGGTTCAATTTTCGTTCCTCTCCGGTCATAAACAACCTCTTCAGCAATATGGGCGTCTTTTTCGTCCGCTATCAAAAAGGAAGTTCCAACACCCTGAAATTGTGATGATGCCAAGACTGCGGAGCGCCGTCTCGCTCCTACTCTTCCTCCTCTCGACTTCGGTCTCTTTTGCCCAGGATAGGGCGCCGGTCTACGAGGGGAACAACCTCCCCAAGGCAGAGGTCAAAAAAGCCCCTTTTGTCCCCCGCTTGATGCTCGGTGGCACCGGCGGCGTGAACCTCTCCAACGTCATCCTCCAGCCCTCATTGCGTCAGGCACTGCACATCGGCTACGACGGCGGCGTGGTTCTGAGGTACGACGTAGCGAGTTTCGCCGGCATTTGGCTCGAAGTGGACTACTCTTCGCGCGGGTGGACGGAGGTGCACGACGACTTGCCCGACTACAAGTATGACCGGACGATTAATTTCGTGAACGTCCCCGTAATGACGCACTTCATGATCGGAGGCGGGTCTTTCAAGCTCACGGTGGACGCGGGGGCGCACTTCGGGTACTACCTCGGGGAGAGCTCTACCGTGACTCCGCTTCCGGAGGGTTCTAAGGTCACGCCGTTCGACAAACACCACGAGACCCCGGTGCAAAATCCCTTTTTCTGGGGCGTCGGTGGCGGTATCGGTGCGGAGTACCACTTCGGCAGACACTTTGTGGCAGGTCTGAGAGGCAGCTATGTCTACGGATTCGGAGACCTTTTCAAAAATTCCAGGTCGGACATCTTCGTGAAGTCCTCCGAGCAAATCATAGCAGTTAAAGCGTACCTTTTGTATGCGTTCTAAATGAGCGTCGGTTTTGCACGTACCGGGGATCCGGCGCCGGTCTGTACCATTTGGGCAAAAGATACAGGCCGAGAGAATCTCCCCGGTACGTACCCCGGGATCGGTTGGAAGTCCGGAGTTAGAAATCAGGCGGGAGGAAGGGATTAGAAGTTTAAGGAGCAGGGGACGGAACGGGACACTCCAAATGCCCCGCTATTCCGAGCGAAAATGCGTATCTTTGTCTCCTCCGAAAGAGGCTTTTTCTTTGATTTCGATTAAGTGAGACGACTGCGTCCGTCAGATATATTTACACTGCTCCTCGCAGGGTGTGCCTTTCTTTCCTCCGTCATCGGCTACGGTCGCCCGACAGAGACGATTGGGAGGGGCGGGTGGTCGCGTATGCTTCTCCGGAGTGACACCGTGACTTCCGCCACAGTACTTCCGGATTCCCTAAGGGTGATTCCCGACAGTCTGAAGCCGGTGCCCTCACCCGGGGACACGGTTAGGGTCGCGTCCAAAGACAGCCTCTCGGCGGATACCCTGCTCGGAGACCTCAAGGCTCCGATGACTTTTCAGAGCAACGATTCGATAGTCATTTTGCCGAAAAAGAAGTTCGTCCGAATGTACGGCGACGCGCAAGTCAAGTATCAGACCCAGACGCTCGGGGGCGACTATATGCACTTCCAAACCGACTCGGGGCTGATTTACTCCACCTACATCGACTACCCGGACTCCCTTAAGCGGGAGAAGATTTACGCCAAAATCACACAGGGCGAAGAGGAAAAGTACGAAGCCAAGTCCATCCTCTACAACATCAAGACCTCACGCGGCTATATCACGGACGTGCTTACCCAGCAGGGTGACGGCTTCGTGACGGCGGAGAAAACCAAGCGGATGGAGAATAACGACCTCTATCTCGAGAACGGTCGCTACACCACCTGCGACGACCACGAACACCCCCACTTCTATATCGCCCTGACGAAAGCCAAAGTCCGCCCCCAGAAAGACATCGTCACAGGTCCCGCTTACCTCGTCATCGCGGACGTGCCGCTGCCCGTCGGTCTGCCTTTCGCCTTTTTCCCTTTCAGTACGAAGCGGTCGAGCGGCTTCATTATGCCGACCTACGGCGACGAGATGGATAGGGGCTTCTACCTGCGCGGACTGGGGTGGTACTTCGCCATCAACGACTACATCGACCTACAGCTGACGGGCGACATCTACACCAAAGGCTCCTGGGGCATCTCGGCACGCTCATCGTACCGCAAAAGGTACCGTTACAGCGGGGCTTTCGATGCCAGCTACCTCATCACCAAGCGCGGAGACAAGCTCGCCAACGACTACAGTGTCGCCAAAGACTTCCGCATCGCTTGGAACCACAGCCAGGACCAAAAGGCGAACCCGTTCACGACCTTTTCGGCGAACGTCAATTTCTCGACCAGCTCCTATAACCACAACGACCTCAACGCCCTCTACAACCAGGCCGTGATGGGGCAAAATACCAAGAGCTCCTCCATCAGCTTCACCCACCGCTTCCCCAACTCCCCCTGGAGCATCTCCGGCTCCATGGACATAGCGCAGCGGTCCCAGGACTCCACCGTCAACGTCACCCTGCCCAACCTCTCCATCACAATGAGCAGGATCTACCCTTTCAAACGGAAAGTCCAAGTCGGCAAGGAAAAATGGTACGAAAAGATCTCCCTCTCCTACTCCGGACAGATCCGCAACGCCTTCCAGGGCAAGGAAAGCCAACTATTCAAGAGCGACATTCTTCGGAAGTGGAGAAACGGTGCGAACCACTCCATCCCCGTCTCCGCTTCATTCGACATCTCCGACTACCTCAAGGTCACACCTTCCTTTAACTACACGGAGCGGTGGTACACCTCCCGAGTGGAAAAGGCATTCGACCCCGCACTCAACCGCGTCGCCCCTGTGGACACGACTTACGGCTTCTACAGGGTCTACGACTTCAGCGCGTCCCTCGCCCTCTCCACGACACTCTATGGCTTCTACAAGCCGCTCCCCTTCCTCGGCGACAAGGTCAATATGATCCGCCACCGGATCGAGCCCTCCATTTCGCTCAATTACCGGCCCGACTTCGGAGCTCCGGGCTACGGGTACTGGCAGGATCTCAATTATATAGACAATTCGGGACGTGAGGTAAGGGGCTATTACTCGCCGTTTGAGAACCAGATGTTCGGCGTACCCGGGCGGGGCAAAAGCGGAAGCCTGAGCCTGTCGGTCAATAACAACTTGGAGGCGAAGATCAAGACAGACAATGACTCCGTCGAGTTTAAGAAGATCTCCCTCATCGAGTCCCTCTCACTGGGCACGAGCTATAACTTCGCCGCCGACTCCTTCCGGTGGAGTGACCTGTCGGCTTCCGTCTCCCTGCGGCTTACGGATCAGTTTACGCTTCGTCTCTCCGGCTCCTTCGATCCCTACTATTACGATTACCACGAGTACGATGGACGTATCGAACCGTACCGAGTCAATAAACTGAGGGTCTTTAACGGCCGCGGTCTCGGACGTTTCCGGGGGACGAGCACTAGCTTCTCTTATACCCTCAACCCCAAGACGCTCAAAGATCTGATCGGTCGCTTTACCGGGAAAAACAAGGACGACGACAAGGATAAGGACAAAAACCGAGACCCGAATGCGCCCGAAAGTCCTTACGGGTCGGACGGTAGCCCGAATGGTCCCGGTATGATGCCCGGTATGATGACCCCTCCGGGCGGCGGGACAGGCGGATCCCTATTCGCGGGTCAAGGGAAGAGCGATATGGAGTTCGACAGGGACGGGTACGTCAAAAACGCCATTGATTGGAGTCTCTCTTTCAATTACAACCTTTCCGTCGGATGGGGCGACTTCAACCCGGAGATCCGGGAGTACAACTACCGCTGGCGCCAGGACTTGAGCTTCTCCGGTAATCTCTCCGTGACCAAAAATTGGCGCTTCAATTTCTCCGCCAACTACAACTTCGACCTCCGTCGCGTCACCAATATGAGTTGCAACGTCACCCGAAACCTCCACTGTTGGTCTATGACTGCAAGTTTCATCCCCATCGGTCCCTATAAATCCTATAACTTTACCATCTCCGTGAACTCCCAGCTGCTCAAAGACCTCAAGTACCTCGAGAACAGCCACCCGAGTACGCGCAACAACTGGTACTGACACCCCAACTCACAGAGATCCCGTCCCGCAAGCCGTGGGACACGGGATCTCTGCCTTTTTATCCACCACTTAAAAATCACACCGTTATGTCCACAAGCGCCAAACCCATCGTCCAATTTACATTCCCCACACCCGACCGCACAGGCTTTGAAGAACTCGAAAAAGTGTGCGACGTCCGCTACTCGGACGTGCACCTGTCCGAGCCCGAAAAAGCCCTTGAGACACTGGATAAGGATGCCGTCGTCCTCGTCAGCGAGTTCACTCAGCCCATCACGGCCGGACTCCTTGGGAAGATGAAGGAACTCAAGCTCGTCGCCAATTACGCCGTCGGCTACAACAACATCGACCTCGACTACACCCGCACCCACGGCATCACCGTCGCCAATACCCCTCACGCCGTAGTCACCTCCACGGCCGAGCTGACCCTTGCCATTCTCCTCTCCCTCACTCGCCGTGTCGCCGAGTGGGATCGTATGATGCGCCGGCAGCGGTCGAGCGACAAAGGCGGTCTCGGAGGAGGTATGGGGCATGACCTCTTTGGCAAAAAGGTGGGTATCATCGGCTTCGGCAATATCGGTCAAAGAGTGGGCAAACTCTTGCAGGCATTTGGGTGCACGATCCTCTACAATAAGCGTACACGCCTCACCGATGCGCAGGAAAAGGAGATGGGCGTCACTTTTGCCACAGTGGACGAAATCCTCCGCCGGTCTGACATCATCTCGCTCCACACGCCGCTCAATGCCGAATCCGAGCATCTTCTCGATGCCGAGGCTTTCGGCAAAATGAAGCCTTCGGCTGTCGTGATCAACCTCTCTCGCGGACCCGTCGTCGACGAACACGCTCTCCTCGATGCACTCAAAAGCGGGAAAATCGCAGGCGCGGGACTGGATGTCTTTGAGTTCCGGGATCAACCGCTTGATGAGCTCTATGACCTGCCCAATGTCGTGATGACACCGCATGTAGGGACACAGACCTACGAGGCACGCTACGATATGCGCGTGGAGCTGGCCAATAACATCATCGGATTCCTCACCGGCGACCGCAACGTCTCCGTCGTCCGCTGATTTTCCCCTGATCTCACATTCCTAACTGCCTAACCCTTAACTGCAGCCTAATCTTGGTACGTACCAAGGAGATTTTCTCGGTCTGTATCTTTTCTTTTTGAGATACGGACCGCGGAGATCTTTTTGGTACGTACCGTTTTGACGAAAGGGATACTGTTCCGTAAAAGTATGTACGATTCAAAAACATTAGCTTTGGGAATCGAAAAGGGGAAGCGGATGAATCCCGCAGAAAATAACCCCCAAATGAAAAGCAAAGATGAACCTTACACACTTTTACGGGACAGTATCATCCAACAGCCTTTACACACCTTGGGGACACTACCAGTGAGTGTCCCTTTCGTTTCTGCGGATATAGTCTGTGTCTCGGGGGCGCGAGATACCGTACAAGAAAAAACTTCGACCGTACCGGGATTTCCTCTCGGTACGGTCGAAGTTTTTATGGAAGAGAACTTTGAGAAAAAGGAATCTTTTTCGGGAAAAGAACCTTTCCTAAAGTCCTCCGAAATCGGGGCTTCCGATTACCAGCTTGCTTTCTTCACGCCGGGGATGAGACCCTTGGCGGCCATTTCGCGGAACTGGATACGGGAGATCCCGAAGAGGCGCATAAAACCTCTGGGGCGACCCGTGATGCTGCAACGGTTGTGAAGACGGACGGGGCTTGCATTCTTAGGGAGCTTCTGCAGGCCTTCGACGTCATTAGCTTCCTTGAGAGCAGCACGCTTAGCGGCGTACTTTGCGACGAGGCGTTCTCTTTTGCGCTCGCGCGCTTTCATTGATTCTTTTGCCATGCTTAATTTTTCTCTCTAATCTTGATTAGTCTTTCTTCTGGAAGGGGAGACCGAATTCCTTGAGGAGCGCAAACGCTTCTTCATCCGTATTGGCAGTGGTGACGAACGTGATGTTCATCCCCATGATTTTCGTGATGGAGTCGAGGTTGATTTCAGGGAAAATGATCTGCTCTTCGATGCCGAGGGTATAGTTACCCTGGCCGTCCAATCTACTCTTAATGCCCTTAAAGTCACGGATACGGGGCAGTGCGATGCGGATAAGTCTCTCGAGGAATTCATACATCCGATCCCTGCGCAGTGTAACCATCACACCGATGGGCATACCTTTGCGGACCTTAAAGTTGGAGATGTCTTTCTTGGAATATCTTACGACAGGTTTCTGACCGGTGATGAGCGCGAGTTCCTTAGAGGCCACTTCGATGAGTTTTTTGTCAGCGGTAGCGGCTCCGAGACCTTGGTTGATGACGATTTTTTCGAGCTTGGGCGCCTGCATGGGCGTGGTGTAGCCGAAAGTCTTCATCAAGGCCGGAATAATGCGCTCTTGGTAGTCCTTGCGTACACTATTTACTGTGGACATGATTGTAGTCTTCAAGTGATGTTTCTAATAATCTATCGCTCTAAGAGGCTTAGAGTTTGTTCCCTGCAGTAGAGACGCGCTCGGACTTGCCTTTGTCGTTTTTCTGACGGCGTACACGAGTGGGTTTCTTGGTGGAAGGGTCTACGGGTTGGAGATTGGAGATGTGGATTCCGGCTTCAACCTTGACCATACCGCCTTGGGGGTTCTTTGCGGAGGGTTTGGTACGCTTGGTGACGTAGTTCAGCCCCTCGACAATGGCGCGATTCTTCTTCGTGTCCACGCTGAGTACACGACCGGTCTTGCCCTTGTCGTCGCCTGCGTTGACGAAAACGATGTCGTCTTTTTTGATGTGCAACTTGCTCATAATATGCTTTCTCTTGCTTTTATTTCTCTTATGGGTTAAAAAGTGCTTCGCCACTCATCTTCTCCCGCGGGAAAAGCCGGGAGCGAAGAAAAATCTCTTAGAGCACCTCTGGGGCAAGAGAAACGATCTTCATATTGACGGCACGGATTTCACGAGCCACAGGACCGAAGATACGGGAAGCGCGGATTTCGCCCGCATTATTGAGGAGTACGCAAGCATTATCGTCGAAGCGGATGTAGGAACCGTCCTGACGGCGGATTTCCTTCTTGGTGCGGACGATGATGGCTTTGGAGACAGCGCCTTTCTTGACGTCACCATTGGGGATGGCACTCTTGACGCTGACGACGATGATGTCACCGATAGACGCATATCTGCGGCGCGTACCTCCAAGTACCCGTATGCAGAGCACTTCGCGAGCGCCACTGTTGTCGGCTACATTCAGTCTTGATTCTTGTTGTATCATACGCTTAAGTTAAATACTGTCTATGGTTAGGGATTACTTCGCCTTCTCTACGATTTGGAGAAGCCTCCAGCGTTTGGTCTTAGAGAGGGGGCGGGTCTCCATAATGCGGACGACGTCGCCTTCACCGCACTCGTTCTTTTCGTCATGAACGTGATACTTCTTGGTCTTGTTCACGAACTTACCGTACATAGGGTGCTTTTCCTTCCATCGAACGGCAACGACGATAGACTTGTCCATCTTGTTGCTTACGACGACGCCCTGTCTTACTTTTCTTAAATTTCTTTCTTCCATAGTCTGTCAGAGCGACTCTCTTATAAGTTGTTTACAGCCTCATCAAGCTCTTTTTCGCGAAGGACGGTCTTCAGACGAGCCACTTCCTTGCGCTTCTCGGTGATGGTATGGGGACGGTCGAGCGGAGAAACGCTGTGATTCATCTTCATACGGTCGAGAGCGACGGTCTCAGCAGCCACTCTTTCGCGGAGTTCGCCAATGGTGAGGTCTCTTAGTTCTTTTGTCTTCATATCTTTATTCTATATCTCTCTAAAGGTTCATTTATAGGGACGAATGATTACTTAGAGAAATCATAGTCGCGACGCACGACGAACTTGGTGGTCACGGGGAGCTTCTGCGCAGCGAGGCGAAGTGCTTCTTTTGCCACCTCGTAAGATACGCCTTCGACTTCGAAGATCATACGACCTGGCGTAACCGGAGCGACAAAGCCCTCGGGGTTACCTTTACCCTTACCCATACGTACGTCAAGAGGCTTCTTGGTGATGGGCTTGTCCGGGAAAATGCGCACCCAGACCTGACCCTGACGTTGCATATAACGAGTTACAGCGATACGCGCGGCCTCAATCTGACGACCGGTAATCCACTTCGTCTGGAGGGATTTTATGCCGAAAGAGCCAAATGCGAGCTGATTGCCGCGCATAGCATTGCCTTTGGCACGGCCTTTCTGCATCCTCCTGAATTTGGTTTTCTTTGGTTGTAACATTGTATTCTTTGTATCTGATAAAGCGACCCTCTTGGTCTTCGGACGAGCCTCTGAGCAAAGGCGCTTTATATGTCAAATAAATATCTTACTTCCTGTCTTTTCAACTATTCGTTTGAAATGACGAGGCGGATTACTCGCGTTCGGCGTTGCGGTTACCTCCGCGGCGACCTCCACGACGACCGCCGCGACCGCCGCGCCTGTCGTTGCGACCTTGGGCGTTACCGGGGCGACGACCGTTGTCTTTCGCAGTGAAGTCGGGAGCGAGGTCACGTTTGCCGTACACTTCGCCACGCATAATCCAAACCTTCACGCCTATGAGACCCACTTTGGTGAGAGCGGGATCGAGCGCGTAGTCGATGTCGGCGCGGAAAGTGTGCAGAGGTGTACGTCCTTCCTTGAACATCTCGCTTCTCGCCATTTCGGCGTTATTGAGACGGCCGGAGAGGAGCACCTTAATGCCTTCGGCACCGGCACGCATACTGTTGGAGATGGCGAGCTTGACGGCGCGGCGATAGTTCATACGACCTTCGAGCTGACGAGCTATGCTGTCTGCCACGATTACGGCATCATTCTCTGAGTTGCGGACCTCAAAGATATTTATCTGAACCTCCTTATCGGTGATCTTCTTGAGTTCCTCTTTGAGTTTGTCGACCTCCGTACCGCCGCGACCGATGATGTAACCGGGACGCGCCGTGCAGATAGTGATCGTAATGAGCTTGAGGGTGCGTTCGATGACGATTTTCGAGACGCTTGCTTTGGCAAGACGCGCTTGGAGATAGGTCCTAAGCTTGTGGTCTTCGAGGATGGCTTTGGGCATATCCGCTTTCTTGCCAAACCAGTTGGAATCCCATCCGCGTATGATGCCGAGGCGGTTGCTGATTGGATTAGTCTTCTGTCCCATCTCTGTGTGCTTTCTTGTTATCTACAGCCTTAGTGTCTACGAAGACAGTGAGGTGATTGCTTCTCTTTCTGATTCTGTTGCCGCGGCCTTGTGCACGTGCGCGCATTCTTTTGAGTGTGACACCTTCGTCCACGAAGATCTTGGAGATGAAGAGCTCACCCTCGTCAGCTTTGCGTTCGTTCTTCTGCTCCCAGTTGGCGATAGCGCTCTTGAGGGTCTTTTCGACGTCACGGGAAGCGTTTTTGTTGGAAAAGTGCAGTACACCGAGAGCCCTATTCACTTCCATTCCGCGCACCATATCGGCTACGAGGCGCATTTTGCGTGGAGAGGAAGGGATATTTCTGAGGCTGGCAAAGTATTGAGTAGTCCGCGCCTCCTTACGGCGTTCTGCGGACAGTTTTTTTCTTTGACCCATATAGTTGTTTCTCTTATGTTCTTGGATTACTTTCAGTGGTAAAAAGGATCTCTTCGATTACTTTTTACGGTTACCGCTGTGACCACGGAAAGTACGGGTGGGTGCAAATTCTCCAAGCTTGTGTCCGACCATGTTTTCGGTCACGAAGACGGGGATGAACTTATTCCCATTGTGCACTGCGATAGTGTGGCCTACGAAGTCAGGTGAAATCATAGAGGCGCGGCTCCAGGTCTTGACGACGTTCTTTTTGCCGCTTTCATTCATGTCAAGCACTTTCTTCTCCAGCTTCACATCAATGAATGGTCCTTTTTTGAGTGAACGGCTCATATTCTTATCAGTTTAGTTATACGGGGAAAAAAGTATTACTTGCGTTTCTTGGACGAAGCACGTTCGATAATATACTTATTGGACTGCTTCTTCGGAGCTCTGGTCTTAAGACCCTTGGCATACAGACCCGTACGGCTGCGGGGATGACCACCGGATGCGCGTCCTTCGCCACCACCCATGGGGTGATCGACAGGGTTCATCACTACGCCGCGGTTGCGGGGACGGCGGCCGAGCCATCTGGAGCGACCTGCTTTACCGCTTCTCTCGAGGGCGTGATCGGAGTTACCTACGGAGCCGATGGTTGCCTTGCAAGCCGAGAGGATGCGGCGGGTTTCGCCCGAGGGCATCTTAATGACCACGTAAGAGCCTTCGCGGCTCGTCAGTTGGGCGAAAGTACCGGCAGAGCGCACGAGTTTGGCGCCTTGTCCGGGACGAAGCTCGATGTTGTGAATCACGGTACCCACGGGTATTTTACCCATAGGGATGGCGTTACCCACTTCGGGAGCTGCGTTTTCGCCGCTCATCACTGTTTGGCCGACCTTGAGACCATCGGGAGCGATGATGTAGGTCTTTTCTCCATCCGCATAGAAGAGGAGCGCGATGCGAGCCGAGCGGTTAGGATCGTACTCGATGGTCTTCACTGTTGCGGGGATGCCGTCTTTTCTTCTCTTGAAGTCGATGTTGCGGAGCTTTTGCTTGTGACCGCCGCCGATATAGCGGGCAGTCATCTTACCGGTGTTGTTACGACCGCCGGTTTTGCGCTTGCCGACTACAAGAGACTTCTCTGGTACACTCGCAGTGATGTTCTCGAATGAACCAATAATCTTATGTCTCTGCCCCGGTGTGGTGGGCTTTAGTTTTCTAATTGCCATTATAGTCTATTAGATATTTTCGAAGAAGTCGATGGTTTGATCCTCTGCGAGCGTGACGATGGCTTTTTTGAAAGCCGATTTGGAACCGCTGATGACACCTGCTTTGGTGAAACGGCGGTACTTCTTCCCGTCGTAGTTGATGGTATTCACGCTCTTAACGTTCACGCCGTACATATCTTCTACGGCCTTCTTGATCTGAAACTTCGTTGCAGAAGGGATTACCTTGAAGCCGTAACGGTTCGGAGTGTTTTCGGTCACCGCGGTCTGCTTTTCGGTAATGATCGGAGCTATAAGTATTCCCATATTCTATATCCTTTCTTTCGGCTTAAGCATTAAGCGCTTCTACGAGTTTCTTGAGACCGCTTTCGGTAAAAACGAGCTTGCGGGCATCAAGGATACGGTACGTATTCACTTGCTCAGCCCTCTCGATGGATACGCCGGGGATGTTGTGTGCACTTCTGAGTACATTCGCATCTGCGTTGTCCATCAAGAAAAGCGATTTGCTCTCATTGAGGTTGAGACCTTTGAGGATCTTGACGAATTCCTTGGTCTTGGGTGCTTCCATAGAGAAGTCTTCCACGACGAGGATTTCGCTGTCCTTGGCCTTGTAGCTGAGTGCGGAAAGGCGTGCAAGTCTCTTGACTTTCTTATTGACCTTGAGGTCATACACTCTGGGCTTCGGTCCGAAGATCGTACCCCCGCCCTTCACGATCGGGCTCTTGATGTCGCCACGACGTGCGCCACCGGTACCCTTCTGACGGAAAAGCTTGCGGGTAGAGTGTGCGTTTTCGCTTCTTTCTTTGGTCTTGGCAGTGCCCTGACGGCGGTGTGCGAGGTGTTGCTTCACATCCAAGTAAATGGCGTGATCATTAGGTTCGATCCCGAAGATGGCATCCTCGAGCGTCACCTTGCGGCCGGTATCTTCGCCGTTTATTTTGAGTACGTTTATTTCCATTTTCTTGCTTAGCGTTCTACTACTACGATAGTACCTTTTGCACCGGGGACGGATCCTCTGACGAGGAGGACGTTGTGTTCGGGCATTACTTTAATCACACGCAGGTTGTGGATCGTAACTCGTCTGTTGCCGTCTTGACCCGCCATGCGGAGCCCTTTGTACACGCGAGACGGAGTAGAGGACTCACCGATGGAACCCGGTGCTCTGAGCCTGTTTTTCTGACCGTGAGTCGTCTGACCTACACCGCCGAAATGGTGGCGCTTAACGACACCTTGGAATCCTTTACCTTTGCTGATGCCTCTGACGTTAACGAAATCCACGCCATCAAAGATGTCGACTTTGATCTCGTCACCGGCTTTGTATTCGGCATCAAAGTTCTTGAACTCGGCCAAGTGTCTCATGGGCGCTACTCCTGCCTTTGCAAAGTGACCTTGGAGTTGCTTGGTGGTGTGCTTCGCGTTCTTTTCCTCGAAACCTACCTGGATGGCCTGATAGCCGTCCTTTTCCAAAGTCTTGACTTGGGTAACGACGCAAGGACCTAATTCGATAACAGTGCATGGAATGTTCTTTCCCTCGGCACTGAAAACGGAAGTCATTCCGATTTTCTTTCCTATTAATCCTGGCATTTCAGTTTGATTGTTATGTTGAATAAAAAATATGCGGGTGTCGGCAATTATTTCGGATGCGACTCCGAAAGAGGTCGGGCATACGACTTCAGTCGGCTGAAAAATTTCGGTACGTACCAAGTCCCGTCCTCATACGGACATAGCAAAAGCGCGCGGTACGTAGGTCGAAAGGACTTTGCACGGTACCAAAATTTATCTCTCCAAGTGCATCCGGGAAAAGCCGTCGTTACATTAGAGATCGGTCTTGATCTCGATATCCACACCACTCGGCAGTTCAAGACGAGCAAGGGCATCCACTGTCGTCGTCGTGGCATTCACGATATCGATGAGACGCTTGTACGTGTGGAGTTGGAACTGCTCACGGCTCTTCTTATTGACAAAAGTAGAGCGGTTTACAGTAAATACGCGCTTGTGGGTAGGCAGAGGGATCGGTCCCTTGATCTGCACGCCGGTGGGTTCGACAGCCTTAACGATCTTCTCAGCGGACTTATCCACGAGGGCGTGGTCATAAGACTTGATCTTAATGCGTATGATTTGGCTCATATTTATTTTCTCTCTAGAAAATGTGGATGGTAAAATTTATACTCTCTCTGAATTTGAATACCTGCTTACCTCAAAAGATCCACGCGACCGTCGCGTTCTTCGAGGACTGCCTTGGCGATACCGGTGGAGACTTTTTCGTAATGATCGAATGACATCGTGGACGTAGCTCGACCCGAAGTAATGGTACGGAGGTCGGTCACGTAGCCAAACATCTCGCTGAGCGGTGCCATAGCTTTGACAATGCGGGCTCCCGTGCTGGAAGAGTCCATACCCTCGACCTGACCGCGACGCTTATTCATGTCGGAGATCACGTCACCCATGCTTTCTTCCGGAGTAACGACTTCGACTTTCATCATCGGTTCGAGGAGGACGGGACCGGCCTTGGCACAGGCAGTCTTGAAGGCGTTGATGGCGCAGACTTCAAATGAGAGCTGGTCGGAGTCGACGGGGTGGAACGAACCGTCAATCACGGTGACTTTGAGTTGGTCTACAGGATAACCGCCGAGGACACCGTTCTTCATAGCGCGTTCAAAACCCTTTTGGATGGAGGGGATATATTCCTTGGGGATGTTTCCACCCTTCACTTCATCCACAAACTGCAGAGAACCTTCGAAGCCGGGATCAACGGGCTCAACGCGGACAATCATGTCCGCAAACTTACCGCGTCCCCCGGTCTGCTTCTTGTAAGTCTCGCGAATCTCGACGGGTTCGGTGATGGCTTCCTTATAGCTAACCATCGGCTTACCCTGGTTGGACTCAACCTTGAACTCGCGCTTGAGACGGTCGATGATGATTTCGAGGTGAAGCTCGCCCATACCACTGATGATGGTCTGACCGGTTTCTTCGTTTGTCTGGACACGGAAGGTCGGGTCTTCTTCGGCAAGCTTGGCCAGACCGACATCGAGCTTATCCATATCGCTTTGCGTCTTAGGCTCGATGGCCACGGAGATCACGGGATCGGGGAATTCCATACTTTCGAGCGTGATCGGACTGTTTTCGTCGCAGAGCGTATCTCCCGTGCGGATGTCTTTGAAGCCCACACCAGCACCGATATCCCCGCAGTGGATGGTTTCCATCGGGTTTTGGTGGTTGGAGTGCATCTGGAAAAGGCGGCTGATGCGTTCCCTTTTCTCGGTACGGCTGTTGTACACGTAGCTGCCGGCATCGATGTGACCGGTGTACACTCTGAAGTAGCAGAGACGACCTACATAGGGATCGGTGGCGATCTTGAACGCAAGAGCCACGAGAGGTTCGTCTTCACCTACGTTGCGCGCGATCTCTACGCTTTCGTCACGAGGATCTTTACCCTTGAATGTCGGGGTATCGATGGGCGAGGGAAGATAAGCGCAGACTGCGTCGAGGAGCGTTTGGACACCTTTGTTCTTAAAGGAAGAACCGGCGAGGACGGGATTGAACTTCAAGCCGACAGTACCTTTGCGGATGACGGCTTTGATTTCGTCTTCCGTAATGGCGTCGGGGTCGTTGAAGTACTTTTCCATAAAGTCGTCATCGAGTTCGGCAAGCGACTCAAGGAGCTTGTCGCGCCACTCTTCGGCTTCTTCTTTGAGCTCGGGACGGATATCGTCGACTTCGTACTCGGCACCCATAGTTTCGTCGTGCCAAAGTATCTCCTTCATCTTGACGAGGTCGATGACGCCCTTGAAGTTTTCTTCGGCGCCAATGGGGAGCTGGATAGGCCAGGCATTTGCGCCGAGCATATCGCGCATCATACGGACAGCTTCGAGGAAGTTTGCGCCCGAGCGGTCCATTTTATTGATGTAACCGATACGCGGCACACCGTACTTTTCGGCCTGACGCCATACGGTTTCCGACTGAGGTTGCACACCGGAGACGGCATCGAAAGCCGCGATTGTGCCGTCGAGGACACGGAGCGAACGCTCTACTTCGACCGTAAAGTCGACGTGCCCCGGGGTATCGATGAGGTTGATTTTGTACTGGGTGCCGTTGTACTTCCAGTAGGTGGTCGTAGCAGCGGAGGTAATGGTGATACCACGTTCCTGCTCCTGCTCCATCCAGTCCATGGTGGCTGCACCGTCATGGACTTCCCCGATCTTATGGGTAAGACCGGTATAGAAGAGGATACGCTCGGAAGTGGTAGTCTTACCGGCATCGATGTGCGCCATGATGCCGATGTTGCGAGTGACTTCGAGATGCTGTGGATGATTTGCCATTTTTCGTCTTTCTCTGAGGCCTCGGATAGCGAGGCAACGGGTGGGTTAGGGATGGTTAGTCAGTGTTGTACAAATGTGAGGAGCCGATCAATGTCTGAAGTGTGCAAAAGCACGGTTTGCTTCAGCCATCCTGTGCATATCCTCCTTACGCTTGAACGCACCGCCCTGCTGATTGTAGGCATCCACGATTTCGGCAGACAGCTTGTCCGCCATGGTACGACCGCCACGCTTGCGGGCATAAGCGATCATATTTTTCATGGAGAGAGACTCCTTGCGCTCGGGACGAACCTCTACCGGCACCTGGAAGTTGGCACCACCTATGCGCTTGCTCTTCACTTCCACCTGGGGAGTGATATTGTCGAGAGCCTGCTTCCAGATCTCGATGGGTGTCTTTTCTTCGTTTGCGAGTTTGTTCTTAACGATATCGAGCGCTTTATAGAAGATCTCGAAAGAGAGGTTCTTCTTGCCATCGAGCATCATGTGGTTAACGAACTTCGTCACCTTAACGTCGCCGAATACAGGATCCGGAAGGATCTGTCTCTTACTTGGTTTAGCTTTTCTCATTTTCTTTCTCTAAAAAGTTGGTCTGCCGCGACAAATACTCTCCTGGGGGCCCTTATCCCGCTCAACGATGCACCTGTGCTACTTCTCCGCTTCGAGCGGACAAAGATAAAAGCAGACAGCTTCTACGGATATTTACTCTGATTATTTTTTGTCACACCCCTCTTTGTTGCAGAGACCGGACGCGACACATACAGGCGGAGCGTATCCGGGTGCCCCTCGCGGGACACACCCACTCCTCGTGTACCGGACTATGGAGACCTACCAAGCAAAAGCGCGAGATCCGCCGTTTGTCCGAACTGCTTCTCTTCCTTCCCGCCGTCCTCTCGAACGACCCCGTCCGGGCATCCTGCCCTCTTTGTGTGGACGACGGCGGAGATTCATTATGATGGAAATCCGCCGGAATTCCGATACTCTGGCGACGTCACGCTGTTCTTAGTCAGCCTCGACCCCGATTGTGCAGACTCCTAAATAATCGTCTGCAGTCGCCAGTACTTTTTGATTTAAGCTCTCGCGAAAGAGAGCCTGCCTTTCTCTCCCACCCGGGAGACTCAAAGGCTTTACTTCTTATTGCCCTTGGCGGCTGCTGCCTGACCGGGCTTGGGACGCTTCACGCCGTACTTGCTGCGACGCTGGGTACGACCTTGGACGCCGGAAGTATCGAGCGCACCTCTTACGATGTGGTAACGCACACCGGGGAGGTCTTTCACACGACCTCCGCGCACGAGCACGATAGAGTGCTCCTGGAGGTTATGACCTTCACCGGGAATGTACGCGTTCACTTCCTTGCCGTTCGTCAGACGTACACGAGCCACCTTACGCATAGCAGAGTTAGGCTTCTTGGGGGTCGTTGTGTACACACGCACACAAACGCCGCGACGTTGCGGGCTGGCATCAAGCGCCGGACTCTTGCCTTTCTCGGTAAGGGTTTCGCGACCTTTACGGACTAATTGTTGAATCGTTGGCATTCTCTAAAAATAAAAAACTCTTTAGTTCTTATGTTTCTGTATCGTTCCTTTCGCGCTTATTCTCACTCCATTAAGTCGGAACGTAACGCTCGGGACTGCAAAGATACCAAAAGAATACATTTCACACAAACACATAAATACATAAATACATAGATACACATATATGTACATATACAAATACAGATATTCGCGTACATTTGTACACATTTGTACACATTCGCACACATTTTCTATACACATTCTCGTAAATTCACCACATTCGAGTACATCCGCGTACATCCACAAATGTGGCTAAACAACGACATATTGTAGGTAAAAAAGATACAGACCGGGAAAGGAGCGAGATAGAGACCGAAAAAAGTAAATGGTACAGGTCGGGAGAGAAGCGGGACACGAACCGAAAACGGCACCCACCTCTCGGTTAAAGGTCACCGAGAGACGCTCCCGGAGGTACTTTCTTCATTGTATTGTCCGAAATATCCAACAATTAGCTTTTTTTTGAGTACCTTTGGGTGTGATAGTTTATCTCGGGCTATTTCGAGAAACAATTAAAGAACGGGACATTAGGACAACAAACATCTGAAAGAACAGAGCAAGACACCCTTTATGAAAGATTTTCTCAAAATCGTCTTCGGATCATGTCTCGGCGTCATCATCGCGAGCGTCGTCACCATGATCATCTTCTTCTCCGTCTTGGGTAGCGCGGTGAGCAGCCTCACAAGTTCGTTTTCGCGAGGCAGCGACAAGACTGCCACAGTGAAGGAGGGCAGCGTCCTTCTCCTCGACCTCCAAGGCGACCTCAATGACCAGAAAGTCGTGGACTACTCCGAGTTTTACAGCTTCGGGGATTCCGAAGAAAAAAGCTACACGCTTCCCGAGGTCTTGAAGGCTCTGGAAGTGGCAAAGACCAATCCGGACATTTCCGCAGTGGTTCTGCGTCTCGATAAAGCCTCGTTCGGTTTCGCAAGTGCAAAAGAAATCCGCGACGCACTCCTGAATGTGGGCAAGCCCATTTATGCCTACTCCGACCTCGCGTATCTCTACGGCAACTACTACCTCAGTTCCGTCGCCGACAAAATCTATGCAAACCCCGAGACGGTCTTCGGCATTTACGGTCTCTCCTCCACCGTCCTTTTCAAAAAAGGATTCTTGGAAAAAATAGGCATCCGTAATCAAATCTTCAAGGTGGGGACTTTTAAAGGAGCCGTAGAACCCTATACGCGTGACGACCTCAGCGCTGAGAACCGCTATCAGATCCGGACATACCTTGACGGACTCTGGGACGGTACCAAAGAGGAAATCGCAGCCTCACGAGGCGTCTCCGTCGAGTCAATTCAGGCGTTTGCGGACAGTGCATTCTTTCTGAGTAAGGCCACCAAAGCCGTCGAATGCGGACTCGCGGATTCGCTCGTGTACCGTACCGACATCGAAAAGGTTCTCGCCTCCGAGATCTACGGAGATCCTGACGAGGAAATCAATTACGTAAGGGTCGGTGATGTTCTGCCCCTGTATGAAGAAGGAAACTCCGATAACCAGATAGCCATTGTCTACGCCGAAGGCAACATCGTGGATATGGAACCCGGTAAGGACAACCCCTTTGCATCCAATACCGCCCAAATCGACTACCGCATCGCAGAAGAACTGCACAACCTCATCGATGACGAAGACGTAAAAGCAGTCGTCCTTCGCGTGAACTCAGGTGGCGGATCCGCCCGTATGTCCGAACTCATCAATAGAGAAGTGGTGGCGCTCAAAGCGGTTAAGCCTGTGGTCGTCTCCATGGGCAATGTGGCCGCGTCCGGAGGTTACTACATCTCCTCCAACGCCAGCAAGATATTGGCAGAGCCCTACACTCTCACCGGTTCCATCGGCATCTTCGGCATCATTCCCGAGGCTTCCGGATTGTCCAAGAAGCTCGCTCTCACATCCGAAACGGTAAAAACGGCAGAACATGCCGACTTCGGCTCACCTATGCGTCCCCTGACGGATAGTGAAAAAGTCATCCTTCAGAATTACATCAACAAAGGCTACGACACCTTCATCACCCGTGTCTCCGAGGGCAGAGAAATCTCCAAGGCCATGGTTGACTCCGTCGGCCAGGGCAGGGTATGGCTCGGGAAAGATGCCCTTGAACGCAAACTCGTGGACAAGATCGGCGGTCTCGGCGATGCCGTCACCGAAGCGGCCCGTCTTGCGGAACTTGACGACTACACGATTAGGGATGTCACTCAGACGAAGGACTTCTTCGACGAGTTCAAGAACCTCTTCGGTATGGGTATGTCCGTCCGTGCCATGATCTCCGGCAAAGACCCCGAAGTCTTTGTCCGCGAACGCATCGAGTACGAGCTCCGTACCCGTAGTGGCATTATGGCCGTCCCCTTAGAGCGTCTTGACGTAGTTAGGATGGATGTCCCATCGCCCCTCTGACAGGCGGGAATTTTTGGTCGTACCGAGACGAACTCCCGGGTTCGGTCGAGCGTACGATTTCACTCGGACCTAAAAGAAAAGTTTGGTACGTACCCCGCCTCAGCCACCTATCAGATCACACTCGAACACTGCAGACAGATTGATTAAGTGAGCGACAAAAAGCAAAAGAATTTTCTCCTCCGGGTGCCGGCTTTTTTCTACGGCATAGGCACCCGGTTGAGGAACTTTGCTTTTGACACCAAGATACTGAGCTCGTCCGGCAGCTCCATCCCGACCATCTGCGTCGGTAATCTGAGTGCCGGAGGGACAGGTAAAACGCCCCATGTGGAGCTTCTTGTCGAACTTCTGCGAAAGGAGTATCGGGTCGCTGTCCTCACCCGCGGTTACGGTCGCAAGACCAAGCAACCCATCATCGCCTCCCCAAAAGACACCCCCGACACGATTGGGGATGAGCCGTACCAGATCTTTCGGAAGTTCCCCGACGTGATGCTCTACGTCGACGGAGACAGACGGAGGGCACTCACCGCGATGGAGGCGATGCCCGATGATCTGAGACCGGATGTGGTGATTATGGACGACGGCTTCCAGCACCGTTACATCACACCGACATTCTCCATCCTCTTGACCCCGTTCGACAAGCCCTACTACGAGGACTCCCTCCTCCCCTACGGGATGCTTCGGGAGCCGGCGTCGGGACACCGCCGTGCCGACAGCATCATCGTCACGCGTACCCCCAAAGACCTCACTGCATTCGCCGTCAAGACGACCATCCTGAACCTCGAACTCCTCGACTACCAGGAGGTCTATTTCAGCCGGGTAATCTACGCCCGCCCCGAGCTTCTTTTCTCCAAGTCTCCCGTACCGGATCGCTCGCTGCTCTCCTCGTCGGAAGTACTGCCACTTGCAGGCATAGCAGATCCGAAGCCGTTTTTGGACAAAATAAGGAGCAGCTTCCCTAAGGCAAGCGAAGCGATCATTTACCCCGATCACCATGCCTTTGTGGAAAAAGACCTCGAGCGCATCTCAAGTGAGCTCTCCAAAAATCCGAAGCTCCAACTCCTCACCACCGAAAAAGACTCCGTCCGCCTACTCAAGTGGGAAACCTGGCTGCCCGAAGAGGTCAGAAAACGCATCTGGTATCTCCCCATCAAAGTGTACCTCTCTCCGGACAATCTCTCCAAGCTGATGTCCCGGGCACGCCGGGCGATACGGGACAATACACTCCATTACTAACCGACACCCTCCCCACACTATGCCGACATCCAAGCAGGTACCCCTTAAGCTCATCAATAGGAGTGATAACCCCCTGCCCGCTTACGCAACCCCCCTCTCTGCGGGTCTCGACCTCAGGGCTTACCTGCCCGAAGGTTCCGTCACACTCAAGCCCCTGGAGAGAAAAATGATCCCCACGGGGCTTTTTATGGAACTGCCCGAAGGGTACGAAGCGCAAGTGAGACCTCGCAGCGGGCTCGCCATCAAACACGGCATCACGGTCATCAACAGCCCCGGCACCATTGACGCCGACTACCGCGGGGAAGTCTGTGTCCTCCTCGTCAATCTCTCGGACACGCCTTTCGAGATCAGGAGTGGCGAACGCATCGCCCAGATGGTCATCGCCTCTTTCGCACAAGCCGACATTGTCTCCGTCACGTCGCTCACGGAGACGGAGCGCGGCACAGGCGGTTTTGGGCACACGGGCAAGAACTAACCCGAGTTTGGAATTGTTTTTGCAGGGGAGGAGTAGTAAGTCTAATGAAAGAAAAAAGCAACATATAATGGCAGAAAAAGACAAACACCTGTCCGGTGAAGCCCCGGACATCGAAAACGGAGCAGTAGAGACCGAAGAGCAAGCAGAAGACACCAAGACGGAGGACGTCGTCACCGAGTCCGCACCTATGGCTGAATCCGAAGAGGAAGAAGACCCGGAAGCGCTTCTCATCAGCCGTCTCTCCGAGCTCGAGGACGCTCACTTGCGTTTGAGGGCAGAGTACGACAATTACCGCAAACGCACCCTCAAAGAAAAGAGCGACCTCCTCAAGTATGCCGCAGAGAAAGTAGTCGTCGACTTTCTCGAAGTCCTCGACGACTTCGACAGGGCACTTGAGAGCCTCCCCTCCGAAGATGAGGGAAATGCAGAGACACGTCGAGGCATAGAGCTCATCAGGGACAAAATGATTGCCAAGCTCCGCGGTCAGGGTGTGAAAGAGATGAGCGTCATAGGAGAGCCCTTTGACGCAGACGCACACGAAGCCATCGCCATGGTGCCGGCTCCCGATCCGGACAAGAAGGGTAAGGTGATCGACTGTGTCCAGAAGGGCTACACCCTTTCGGACAAGGTCATCCGCCACCCCAAAGTGGTAGTAGGTCAGTAACGGGGCTGCGGCTTCAAGTCAAGTTTTCAAGAAAAAGAGACCCGTACCGAACGCGAATTGAGATACGGATCCAAATAGGTCGGAAACACAGACCGAGCGTGATTTTTGGTACAGACCGAAATTTTTCGGCACACATAGGGGGAGAATCATTCGAGTGACAGAATAAGGAGTCAAAGATGGCAGAAAAGAGAGATTATTACGAGGTGCTCGGCGTCACGAAAAGCGCCACACCCGAAGAAATAAAAAAAGCCTACCGCAAGACGGCGCTGAAGTATCACCCGGACAAAAATCCGGGCGACAAGGCTGCGGAGGAGAAGTTCAAAGAAGCGGCAGAGGCCTACAATGTACTCTCCGATCCGGACAAGAAGGCGCGGTACGACCAGTTCGGACACGCCGGCGTGGATCCGAATATGGGCGGAGGCGGCTTCGGCGGAGGCGGCATGACGATGGACGACATCTTCCGTCAGTTCGGCGACGTATTCGGCGGCTTTGGAGGATTCGGCGGTTTTGGCGGTTTTGGCGGATCCTCCGGCGGATATGCGCAGAGGGGAACCAATCTCCGCATCCGCGTGAAGGTCTCCCTCCAAGACATACTCAAAGGAGTGGACAAGACCGTGAAAGTCCGCAAAGACATCCGGTGTCGTCACTGTGGCGGCACGGGAGCAGAGTCCGGCTCTTCGCCCGAGACCTGCCCCACCTGCCACGGATCCGGCACCGTCATCCGCACCCAGGAGAGCATCTTCGGCCGGATGCAGACCCAGACCGTCTGCCCTACGTGCGGTGGCTCCGGCAAAGTCATCAAGAATAAGTGCAGGGTCTGCGGCGGCAGCGGACTCGAGAAAGGGGAAGAGCAGATTACGTTTCACGTGCCGGCAGGTGTCGCCGAAGGGATGCAGCTCACGGTTCGCGACAAGGGTAATGCGGGCGAAAACGGAGCTCCGAACGGTGATCTCCTCGTACTCTTCGAGGAAGAAAAAGACCCCCGCTTCATCCGCAACGACCAGGACATCATCTACCCGCTCCTACTTCCCGTCTCTACCGTGATCTTGGGCGGGAAAGTGGAAGTCCCCACGCTTGAGGGAAAAGTCCGCCTCACGATAGACCCGGGCACGCAGCCGGGAAAAATCCTCCGCTTACGCAATAAAGGACTGCCGTCCACACGCGGCGTGGGCCGCGGTGACGAACTTATTTCCGTCCAAGTCCACATCCCCAAGAACCTCACAGGCGAAGGGCTTAAGCTGGCCAAAGCGATGGAGGCCGACACTTCGTTCCGCCCGAGCGAAAGAGATCTTGAGACCTTTACTCGGGAGCAGAGGGCGAAGTTTGACCGCTACGACGACTGACCCCACACAAGATTCTGACCCTCATAATGCCTCGTTCTCCAAAGTTTCGGAGACGGGGCATTTTTTATCTCGGGGAAATTTGAGACCTTTGTATGGTAAAGTCACCCACAAAAGGGCTCCTCACCGGATTAACTTCATACAGACCAAGGAGAGAGTCCCGGTCTGTGTCGCGAGTTTATCCGGGTCTGTGATAGAAGTTTATTTTGGTCTGTACCACACTTTTCCTTCCTTTATCGTTATGAAAAAAATCCTCCTTACCCTCCTTTTGCTTCTCGGCACCGCTCCTTGGTACGCGGAAGCCCAAAGCGGCAAGATCCGCGTCGCACTTTTCGCCGGTCACGGCGGTGCGGAGACCTGCGTCATGGAGACCGAAGCAGCGCTCCGTATGGATCCCGCCCTCGAAGTCCGAAAGATTTGGTCCAAAGAAATCGCTTCGGGTGCGCTCGAAAAGACGGACGTCCTTGTATTCCCCGGGGGTGGCGGCTCCACGGAGTATCTCAATCTCGGCGGACTTAACGCCCGTAAGGTCAAGGAGTTTGTCCGAAACGGCGGCGGTGTCGTGGGCATCTGTGCGGGGGCTTATCTCCTAAGCGATACCCCCGAGTACGCCTGCCTTGCCCTTTCGAGTGCCAAGGCTGTGGACATCGAGCACGACCACCGTGGTCGGGGGATCGCAAAAGCGACCCTCACGCCGTCCGGAAAAGCACTTTTTCCCGAAGTCTCCGACCGCGACACCCTTTTCCTAATGTACTACGAGGGACCCGTAATCCTACCGACCGAGACCCCATCCGCAAAGCCGTTTGACACCCTTGCCGTGATGGAGAGTGACGTAGCTGTGGAGGAAAATGTACCCTCCGGGGTCACGAACGGCAAGCCGTTCCTTTATCTCAACGACTACGGAAAAGGGAAAGTGCTGGCTGTCATAGGTCACCCCGAGGCCACACCGGGGATGCAGTGGATGATTGCCCGTATGGTACACGCCGTCTCTCCCATCCGGGTAGACAGCCGCCTTCCGAAGAAATTTGTCCGTCCCGACCTTTTCTCCAAAGAAATTCTGATGGATCGGGCGCGCCGGGACTACGAAGACGGAGCCTACGACACCCTTTTGTACGGATCGGAAGAGAAAGTAACCGAGGCTCTCGACAGCCTTATGGTACTCAACTCGTGGAGTGCGAAAAGATGGATACAGGGGCTTCTCTACCACTCCTCTGCTGCGGTCAGGACGCGCACCGCTGAGCACCTCGAGAGAGGACTCTTCAAGATGTACGAAAGCGACCTCAGATCCGCCCTCCAAGTAGAGACGGACAGCAAAGTACGCGAAACGATGAAGTCCGCCATCCGTACCCTTTCCGTAAGGGAGCGTGAAGAGTAAAAGAAAAGAACCGCAGATGCACCTTTTCCAAGGGTTGCATCCGCGATTCGCTTAGGGTTCGGAGGTCTTGCCTCTTTGTGATTGAGCTGGGAATCGAACCCAGAACCTACAGTTTAGAAGACTGTTGCTCTATCCAGTTGAGCTACTCAACCCCATATCGTTTGTGTTCCGCAAAGGTACCAATTTTTCCTTTACCTCACACATCCGGTGTCACCTCAATTCCGCAGGCTGAGTTTTTATTGCTTTAGTCGGGTACTTATTGATTGTTTTTTTCTTGTGTCCCGACTTTTTC
>SFHG01000084.1 GCA_004555765.1 Bacteroidales bacterium | reverse complement strand
TTGCGGCAAGACCCCCTGATAGGCCGCCCTCCAACTTTCCTCATATACCCGGCTGACAGAAAAAAGATCGTCACTGTCCCTGTAGCGCGACAAGTTTTTTGAGAAATTGGGACAGCATACTTGAGAAAAAACGGGCCAATCTTAGAAGCATTTCCGAGCCTGCTCGCTTGCGTCAACCGCCCCCCAGAAGCACGGGAGCGGCACACGCAAGAGGGCGGGCTCAAAGCATACGGGAGGAGCGACGAATAGCCGCCCCTCCCGTGCTTTTTGCCCTCTTGTGGGTTAGGTTACTACCGGCCCTTTACGGGCCGTTTTGCGGGCCTCTACGGCCCTTCGGTGGGTGTCCCTGGGGGCGTTACTCCTCCGGCTCGAGAGTGCCTTCCTCCTGCGCCGCCAGATACTCGGCGACGGGGATGATGTACTCCTCGGGCAGGGACTCAATATCGCGCTTGCTGTTCTTCACCAGAACGGCATAGACGGAAATCATGTACTCTTTCACTTTCATTTTGCTTGTCCTCCTTCAATCTGCTTGATCTTACTTTCGAGGCTCGAGACCTTCTCCGTGAGCCCCATGACCTCCTCGAAGAGACCGGCGATCGCCTCATAGAGGTCGATGTTCTGCTCCTCCGCTTCTTCCGCCCTCTGACGCTCGATCTCGGTGATCGGCATCTTAGGGGTCAGATACTTCATGCTCTGGTTCATTCGTAAGCACCTCCAAACCCGGAGATCGAGACCTCTCCCTCATAGCCCTCGTTCTTCTCGATGGTGAAGCGGACATTCACGCCCCACTTTTCGGCGGTCTTGGACTGGTTGAGGAAGTTGTAGACCCGGTTGATCGCGACCTGCGCCGTGATGTCCTCCCACGCCGGGGAGGCATCAAAGGCATTGTTACACGCTTCGACCTTGGCGACCGATCCTTCAATGTGCCATGTGGGAGTGATGAGGATCTTCGTCGCCCGGGCGTCGGTTTCCTCCGGCTTGGCGAACTGGAAGGCGATGACCGTCTCCTTCTTGGAGAAGTTCCAAACCCTCACGCTCGTCGCGAAGTTGCCGTCCACGGCCTCGACGCGGAGCTGGTGCGCCCCGTTCGTGAGGGTGAGCCAATTCTCGCGGGAGAGCTCGATCGTCTCCTCCTGGCCGAGTGTCGCTTGATAGCTGCGGATCTGCTTGTCGTCGATGAACTCGGTGACGACCACGTTGTCGCCCTCGACGTCGGTGACGGTGTACTTCTCGGCGAAGCTGCCCGTCTGCTGGCCGAGATCTTCGTCCTGTCCAGAGATAGCCGGGGCCGAGTTCGTCCGCTTGAAGGTGAGGCGTCGGTAGGTCGTGCCGCCCTGGCCGTCGCTGGCCGAGATGACGAGATTGTTGACCGTATTGAGGCCCAGGGCGTAGAGCTTTTCCGAAGTGATAGAGGCGGAGAGCTGCTCGCCCTTGGGGGCATTGTTGACGGTGCGAAGAACCTCGTCGTTCAGCTTTTCGACGACCGTGACTTCGTCGCCGTCCGCGTCGTCGACGGTGTAGTTGTAGGTGAAGCCGACGTTCTTGTCTCCGAGGTTGGTGTCCGAGCCGGAAATGGTCGGGGCGGAGTTGACTCGGGTGAATGTCCATGTCCGGGTAGCGGTGCCGCCCTGGCCGTCCGTTACGACGACCTTGACCGTGTGGCTCCCGAGGGAGTGCTCTCGGATGTTGATCGAGATGGTGTTTTTTGCTTTTCGCGTCGGGGCGAACGACTTCGTCGTTCGCCCATCAATCGACTCCGTCGCCGTCAAGACGTCGCCGGAGTCGGAGTCGTTGACGGTGTACTCGATCGTGAAGTTCTGGTTCTTATCTCCGAGATTGCGGTCACTGTCAGAGATCAGGGGGTCAGTGTTCAGAATTTCAAGGACGGGGCGGAAACCGAGGTTCGCGCTCCGATTGGACGAGCCGTACCACATCCCAGAGGCGGGCCGAATTGTACCCACGGCGCGCGCGGATCGACGCCCCCTCCGCGTAGGTCTCTTGACACCAGGAGTACACATAGAACCAGTTCCAAAACTTGTTATGGGCACTGTTGAGGTCGGTCGAGTTGGTGCTGCTGTCCAGGTCAGAGGAAACCGGAGCAGGGAGGCCGGAGATGACCTCCTCGCGGGTGATGAACCTGTCCCACTCGTTGTTGGTCGGGGTTCCTCCCGCGTAGGAGTCCCCATTCCTTCGATTGCTGCCGCCGGTGAGAAGACGGCACTTGTATTTTGCCCCGTCGATGGTGACGGTCTTGCCGGTGACGTAGCCCTGCCCGTTCAAATCGTCCCACGAGACATTGACCAGGATGACGCGGTCGCAAATGAGAAGGGTCTTGTCTCCGTCCTTGATCTTGACCCATTGGAGCTTGTTCGCGTCTGCGCTGGGGGTGTCCCCGAAGGTATAGTTCGCCATGCTGCCGGACATCGAGGGGATGTCGCCAGCAGCAGACGCGCCGGACGGTGTCGTATCATTACGCCACGGCCTTGTGGGCCGCTTGAGGATTGCGCCGTTGTTGTAGAAGCCGCCGAGCTTGACGGTTCCGAGATATTGCGCCATAAGGGATCGCTCCTTCCGTTTTAATGAAGCGGTAGGGCGCGAATATCTTCTTCGCGAGGTTGTAGGCGCTGGCCCACCGAGCGAACCCGAGCCACGAGTTGACCGCCTGGACGACCGCCGCCCGCGTGATCTTGCCTTCCCTCAACTTCCGAACCATCGCTTTAATACGCCGCTTCTCCCGTCGCTTGGACTCGGTGCGGATCATTAAATGGGTGGCCTTGATTTTGAAGCCGTAGGCGTTCACGCCCTGCCGCATATAGAAAACCTTTGTCTTTTTGTTGGTGTCAAGGTGTAACCTCGCGCGGAGGAACTCCTTGATCTTCGCCAGCCACTCTTGGGCGATCTCCTTGCTCGGTGCAATAATGACAATGTCGTCCATGTACCGGGTGTAGAGCTTCGCGCCGAGGAAGCGGACGCAAAATTGATCGAGCTCGTTGAGGTAGATGTTCGCGAAGTCCTGGGAGCTGACATTCCCGAGCGGGATGCCTCTCTCGCCCTCCGGTGAGCTGTCAATCACTTTGCAAAGAAGCCGGTAAAACCGAAGGAGATCCCCGTACATGTCGGGGTGCTTCTTCTTGAGCTTCTTGAACCGCTTCGCAAGGATTTTCTTGAGCAGGTCGCGGTCGATGGAATAGAAGAACTTCCGGGCGTCGATCTTGATGACGGCCACGTCGTCGCCCCATTTCATACGGGCGACCCTCATGTCGTGCTGCACTTTGAAGGCGGCGCGGATCGGGCCCCTCCCGTACTGGCAAGCAAACGAGCCATTGATGAACACGGGCCGGAACATGTTTTGCAGCTCCTCGTGGATGACGAGCTGCACCACCTTGTCGCGGAGCTTCGGGATGGAGAGGTCTCTCCGCTTTGGCTCCGTGATGACGGTGAAGTGATACGGGCCCGGCGTGTACTTTGAGCTCTTGAGCTCGCGCCAGAGGTCGACGTTGTTCTTCTCCCGGAAAAGATCGTACTTGACGGCCTCCCGGGTGTACTTTCTTTGCCCTCTTAGGGCTTGCTTGTAGCCGACCTTTATCCTCTCGTAGCCGACCGCCTCCTCATAGGTGGCAAGCGGCATGATCGGTGGGATCGGCGGGTGTTTAATGTTCTGCGCGGTTTTAATAAATAAGGGGAATTTCGTCATCGTGGCATCCTTTCCTTTTCAGAAACGGCTTGGCACCTATGACGCGGGTTTATACCCACATTGTAGACTTGCCCCGGCCTCCCAATACGAGAGGGCGGGCCGGAGGTTCGTCACTGTTTTTACGCCGTCAGAGACAAGGCGAAGGATTACCTCTCCCTTGAAGTATAACAAGGACACGCACTCGAAGCCGTAGCCGCGAATGACGTAATAACCTACAAGGCG
>SFHG01000083.1 GCA_004555765.1 Bacteroidales bacterium | reverse complement strand
TCATCTCGATTTTTCAGCGCCTTTTCCTTGCCTTTCAGTGCCTTTTCCTTGCTACGAAACCCCTGTTCCGCTTTTGCGTGTGCAAAGATACTAACTTTTTCTTCCAAAACAAAATATCTGACCAAATATTTTTTGACCACCGTCCCAACACTCTGAAATCCAACAAGATTTCAAACCACGTCAGACAATGTCGGACTCAGAGGAGAAGGCGCGACAGGGCTTGTGTCGGAATCAGTCGGCAAGGAGGGCAAACTCCGATGCGGAAGCGTAGTCGGCTCCGTTTTGGGAAGAAAGGGCGTTAAAACGGATGTAACGCGCCTTGACGGGCTTGGCGAAAAGGACTTTTTTCTCCGACTTACCTGCCTTAAACTCGCCTTCGACTACCGGCTCACCCCAGACTTTTCCATCAGAGGATACTTGGACGGAGTACTTTTTGATGTCTCCATTGTCGCTGCCGTCCTGACGCGGCAGGAGGGTGAACCCCTTCATAAGCACCTCTTCGCCCGCATCGAAAGTCACCCAATGCGGGTAGCCGGCCACGGTGACGGAATACATACTGTGCCAGATGGAGGACGGATTTCTATCGAGGAGGTTAGCGGCACTTCCTCCGTAAGTCTCCTGGCTCGAAGCCTCTCTTATCGTCACCGGTATCGACTCAATGGGGGCAAAGGTCACTTCGGACGCGAGCCACTCCTTTCCCTCGGGATAGGCAGTCACTTTGCCACCCTTTCGGAGGTCAAAAGGACCGGTGTACTTCACGGTCTTACCGCCATTGACACGGTAGAAGACTGTCTCTTCGGCTTCTACCACCACTTTCCCGGATATGTCCCGACTGAGGAGAACGGGCATATAAGGGGAAGGAGCAAGGCGCACTTCCTTCCTTTCGGCGGGAACAATCACGAATCCGAAAGTATGGGGGGCGCTCATCACGCGGTCATAGGCGAGGGGCGGTCCCTGACCGCAGGAATTACCCCCGAGCCCGGTCACGCCGAGGTCAAGATGGAGGTAGGTGCCATCACTTTCCGGTAAAAGATAAGGGTGCGGGGCGAGCGTCATCTGGAGTGCACTCCAGGGAAGAGCCGAGACGCTCATCGTATCGCGGGCAAGGAAACGGAGACCGTCCCCCTCGGCATCCGTGAGGGCGGCATAGCGAACCCCCTCTCGATTTCCCATACTCTGGGGTTTGGGGAAGTTTACGAAATTGTCCGCTACGGAAGAAGTGTATTTCCCGAGAAATGCACCATCTCGGCGGTCGTTGTAGTTATTCCAAGGTCCCCTGCCGTAGTACTCGAAAGTACCCATCTCCTTGGGCAAGTGCATCGCGTAGCCCAGACGCGGGAGGGCGAGACCGGTACGACTCGAAGAGATGCCGGCATCAAGTGTGACAATGCCGGAGGGGTAGACGGTCCAAACTTGAGTGGTGAGGAACATAAAGCGGTCACCCTCATCTCTGTCCTCGGGGAGCTCGGCGATCTCGTATCTACCGGACACGCCTCCCATGATCTTGTACTTATGGGGTGCTTGACTGAGTACCCTATACAATATGGAGTAGGAGCCATCCGCATTTTTGTGCAGATCGCGTCCGAGCGCCTTATGCTCAAGTGCGTGGAGACCATTTGCGACCCAAGCTTCGTAGGCCCAATTGTCATTATCCGTCGGTGCCCTAAAAGCATCCAAGACGGGACCTCTGCCCGGAGTGATGAGGTGCTTACCCCCACGGCTGTAATCATAGATGGTACCCTTTGCGTCATCAAACGTAATCTCAAAGCCGTCTCCGGTGAAACAGGTCGAGGTGCCGTCCGTAGTCACGGAGAGCTTAGCCGAGGGATCCGTCAGTGTCGCGATCGCGGAGGGTGTGCCGAAAGACTTCAGAGGAAGTTCCTCCGCCATCTGGACGTATCCTTTCCCGGCCCAAGGTTCGTCAGTCTTGAGTCGGAGTTCGAGGCGCACGTTATACTCTGCAGGGTCTGAGACAAAATCCTTGGCGGAGAAAGGCAGGGAGACAAGTGTGGAAGAGCGGGGAGCCGTGGCATGCAGAGGGAGCTGTCCCTCACGAACCGCTTCGCCGTTTTTGAGTAGGACAAAGAAAAGGTCGAGGTCGTCAAAGGAGGTAAAGTATCTTTCGTTGAAGATCTCGATGATACCCTCCCCGGCACTCTTCCAGGAGAAGTGGGCGTTTTGGTACACCTTACGGACTTCGTACCAAGCGGGCTTGGGTGTAAGGTCTGCGAAAGTGATGCCGTTCATGGAAAACATCCCGCTATTGGGTTTGTCCCCAAACTCTCCGCCGTAAGCCAAATATCGGTCGCCGGTAGCAGGATCGTAGTTATAGAGTGACTGGTCGACCCAGTCCCAGATGGCGCCACCCACAAAGAAATTGGTGCTCTCGATGGCATCCCAATAGTCTTTGAGGTTCCCGCCGGCGTTACCCATATTGTGGGCATACTCGGAGACGTGGAAAGGATACTTAATGTTGTAGGTTCCCTTGACCGCCTCTTTCATCCACGCGATGGAGGGGTATTGGTTGCTTCCCATATCGACGATGTCGTTATTGCGCTCATACTGCACGGGACGGCTGTCGTCGAAGGCTTTGAGGGCGTTGTAGGCGTGGACGAAGTTCTCGCCGGGACCGGCCTCGTTGCCGAGAGACCAGATGACGATACTCGGGTGGTTGATATGGGCGGCAGCCATCTCCATGACTCTCGCGACGTGTGCGTCACGGAATTCGGGTACGTGACTCAGCGAAGCCTTGCCGTAGTAGTAAGCGTGACTCTCGACATTCGCCTCGTCCTCAAGGTACAGGCCATAGAGGTCGCAAAGGTAGTAGAAGCGGGGGTCATTGGAGTAGTGGGAGAGTCGGATATGATTGATATTGGCGCGCTTCATGAGCATAAGTTCGGCCTTCATCTGCTCCGTCGTCAGCGTATTGCCGGTCGCGGGATTGAACTCGTGACGGTTCACGCCTTTCATCTTTATCGTTTTGCCATTGAGGTAGTAGTACCTCCCCGCGAGTCCAAACTCATCCTCGGAGGCAGGCGTATCCTTTATCTCAACCTTGCGGAAGCCCACGGCTGTGGAGTAAATCTGCGTCACCCTACCCTTACGGTCGAGAAGCTCGCCCACCAGCGTGTAGAGGTTCGGCTCTTCGGCGCTCCAGAGCTTGGGGTTTTTGACCAAGAGGGAAGTCTCTGCCACGAAAGCCGCCCCTTTTGCAGTCTGTGGGAAAACGGACGTGACAGAAAAGGAAGTCGGGGTCGTCTCCTGAGTGTAGAGCTTATTTTGGTAGAGACTATACCGCACCTTGAAGCCCTCCGCCTTACGGTCGGAGAGGTTATCCAATTCGGTACGTATTCTGAGCTTGCCTTGGGAGAAAGACGGGTCAAGCTCAGGCTCGACGGCGAGGTCTCGGACGTGTACCTCCGGCACACTCGTCAGATAGACAGAGCGGTAGATGCCCGGCAGACGCCACATGTCCTGTGCCTCAAGGAATGCCCCGTCGCTGGAGCGGTAGACTTCGGCAGAGACGGTGTTTTCGCCTTTGCGAAGGTAGTCCGTGATGTCGAAGGAGGCGGTATTGCGGGAGTTTTTGGAAAAACCGACATATTGACCGTTGATCCAGAGATAGAAGAAAGAATCGACTCCATCGAAACTGATAAAAACTTCGCGTCCGTCCCAATCCTGCGGTATCTCGAAATTACGACGGAAAGAACCGACTTCATTCCGGTGCTTGTAAGTCGTCCAGTTTGCTGGCGGAGTACGCATCACACCTCCGCGCCAGTCATCGACCGCCACTTTATGCTGGAAGATTACCGGCTGGTTCACATAGATCGGAACTCCATATTTCAGGCTACCGTCTTTCTGGACTCCATAAATATTCCAACTGGAAGGAACCGGGATATTATCCCAGCCGGATACATCAAACTCCGTCTTATAGAAGTCTTTCGG
>SFHG01000082.1 GCA_004555765.1 Bacteroidales bacterium | reverse complement strand
AAACCCTCCTGCTGTCACTAAGAAGAAACTGACCTTTATAGAAAAATATGACCGAAAACATTTCACACCGATTCCGGAACTTCTTCTACACCTACTTTGATATGCACCGTGAGAAGGAGGACGAGCTTGAAACCATAGAAGCCTTCAAACAGGACGTGGATTTCCGCGGCACCAAGATGTGGATCCTCATGTGTGCCATTATGATTGCGTCTTTGGGACTGAATATGAACTCGACTGCCGTCATCATCGGTGCCATGCTCATATCCCCTCTAATGGGTCCCATCATAGGCATCGGACTCGGGCTTGGGATCACGAATTTCGAGCTCGTGAGAAGCGCTGTCCGGAACTTCCTGATGGCTTCTGCCATCGGCATTCTGACTTCGACGGTTTATTTCTTCATCTCACCCATTGATACTGCACAGAGTGAACTTCTGGCCCGTACCTCGCCCAACTTCTACGACGTGCTCATCGCGCTCTTCGGCGGATTCGCCGGTATCATCGCCGGTGCCTCCAAGAGCAAAGGGCAGGTCATCCCCGGCGTCGCCATTGCCACTGCCCTTATGCCGCCGCTCTGCACCGTAGGCTACGGCATTGCGTCCTTGCAGTGGACGTACGCACTTGGCGCACTCTATCTCTACACCATTAACGCAGTCTTCATCGGGCTGGCCACATTCCTCGGTGTGCGTCTGCTCCGCTACCCGCGGATGACGTTTGTGGACAAAGTACGAGGTGCACGTTTGAACCGATTGGTCTTCATCATCGTAATCTGCACCCTCATCCCGTCCGTATTTCTGGCTGCCAAGATGGTCAATAACTCGTACCGCGAGGAGCGCATCCGCCGCTTCGTAAAAAACGAGCTCAAAGACGACTCCTACTACGTCCTCTCTTACACCCCGACCCTGCTTCCCTCGGACACCTTCTCACTCGAAGTCAACCTCATCGGCAGACCGCTCTCGCAGCAAGAGATAGAGCTGTTGCAGGCCAAACTGTATGAGTACAATCTCACGCGCACCGTGCTCCACGTCAACCAGGGCTTTGCCGCGGCCAACGCGGATCAGCTCCGCAAGAGTATCCTCAGCGACGTACAGGCATCGGAAGGGGCTAATGCCTCGCTGGTCAGGTACCAGAAATTCCAATTGGATTCCGTCTCGCGTTCGCTCGAAAACGAACGTCGTCTCGGCACCGTTTCGGCTCAGCTGTCCGGAGATATGAAGGCGCTTTTCCCGTCGGTAGAGTGGGCAGACTTTAGTCAAACCTACCGTTACCGCATCGACTCCATTTCTCCCACACATCTCGATATAGATACGTTTACCCTCGTAACCCTTTACAGTTCGAGATCCATCACGCTCGAGTCCCAGAAGTTGATTCGCAACTGGATCAGGATGAAGTTTCCTGCGTCCCGCATCGACTTCAAGCGACAGGAGGAGCTCCCCTCGATTTCGGAATAAGATTAAGGACTATTCCATAACCACCATTTAATAAAACCCGAAAAATAGACCATGAAGAAAAGCATTGCTTCTTACTCCAAGTCTCTTCTCGCCGGCGCTGCAGCGGTCGTCCTTCTGGGACTCTCGTCGCTCCCAGCCAAGGCCGACAAAGGGATGTGGATCATCGGAGAACTCCAAAAAGAGAACATCCAAAGGATGAAAGAACTGGGGCTGAAGATAGATCCCACGAAGATGTTTGACCTCGAAAACCCCGGTATCGCCAATGCCGTCGTCATCTTTGGCGGAGGGTGTACGGGCGTGACTGTCTCGAATAGCGGTCTCATCTTCACGAACCACCACTGCGGTTACGGCGCGATCCAGAGCCAATCCACCGTCGAGCACGACTACCTCCAGGACGGCTTCGTCTCCAAGACTTCTGCCGAAGAGCTTCCCATCCCCGGTCTCCAAGTCCGCTATCTCCGCGAAACGCTTGACGTGACCGACCGTGTCAAAGCCGCCGTCATCGGCATCTCTGACGAAATGGACCGTATGCGCGCCGAAGCACAGGCAGCTCAAGCCATCGCCGCCGAATACGCAAAGCAACCCTTTACGGACGCGGAAGTATACCCCTTCTACGAGCGCAATAAGTTTTACCTCATCATTTACGACGTGTACTCTGACGTGCGTCTCGTCTTCGCTCCACCTTCCAGCGTGGGCAAGTTCGGTCACGACTCCGACAACTGGATGTGGCCCCGTCACACCAACGACTTCAGCGTCTTCCGCGTCTATGCAGGGAAGGACAACCTACCCGCCGAATACGCGAAAGAGAATAAGCCCTACAAGCCCCGCTATGCCGTACCCGTATCCCTTGCGGGCGTCAAGGACAAAGGCTACGCGATGACTATCGGTTTCCCCGGATCCACAGACCGCTACCTCTCCTCCTGGGGCGTCGAAGACCGCATCAAGAACGAGAACGAACCCACCATCCTCGTGCGCGGCATCAAGCAGGACATTTGGGCCAAGTATATGAAAGCGGATCAGGCTACCCGCATCCAATACGCCTCCAAATATGCCGGAAGCTCCAACTACTGGAAAAACTTCATCGGTATGAATAAGGGTCTACGCCGCCTCAATGTCACGGCCACCAAACAAGCTTTGGAGCAGAAGTTTGCCGGCTGGGTAGAAAAAGATGCCGCACGCAAGGCCGAGTTTGGCGGGGTACTCGACTCGCTCCGTCTCTCTCTCGAAGGTCTCAACCTCCCGAGTCACGACATGACGATCATATCGGAAGCCCTCTCCGGCACAGAGCTGCGCGGACTTACTGCATTACCTGCGGAAGACCTGGGGAGCTTTGACGCAGAAAAGCTCTTCAAAGACTTCTCCCCGGTGGTCGCTCAAGCTACGCTGCCCGCGATGCTCAAAGTCGTCAAAGAGAATGTTCAAGCCCGGTTCCTCCCCGACATCTTCGCCAAGATAGACAAAGAATTCGGCGGGAACTATGAGAAGTACGCCGCCTATGTCTTCGACAACTCGGTTTTCGTCAAGAAAGACCGCCTCGTCGAAGCACTCAAAAACTACGATGCCCTCAAAGCCGCTTACTCCTCAGACCCTGCGGTAGAACTGGTACAGTCGTTCCAAGATGCCCAGAAAAAGGTACAGATGGCCGCGTATCCCTATGTAGGTCCCTACTACAAAGGACGCCGTCTTTTCTATAAGGGACTCAAGGAAATGATGCCGGACACTCCGCTGCCTTCGGATGCCAACTTCACGATGCGACTCTCCTACGGCTCCGTAGGCGGTTACAAGCCTTATGATGCAGGTTGGTACGATTACTACACCACCCAGCAGGGTGTTTTTGAGAAACAGGATCCCAACTCCGACGAATACCGCGTACAGCCCGAGATCCTCAAGCTCCTCGCCGACAAATCCACTTACGGACAATACGCCGACCCCGCTGACGGCAATCTCCACGTCGCGTTCATTTCCAACAACGACATCACCGGCGGTAACTCCGGCAGCCCTGTATTCAACGGCAACGGCGAACTCATCGGTCTCGCCTTCGACGGCAACTGGGAAGCAATGAGTGGCGACATCGAGTTCGAGCCTAACCTCCAGCGCACCATTTCCGTAGACATCCGCTACGTTCTCTACTTCATCGATGTATGGGGCGGTGCCGATCGGCTTATGAAAGAGCTCACCCTCGTAAAGTAAAAATCCATTTATCCTGTCCTGTGTGTAATCAACTTTGAGGACAGGAAGTAAAGAGAGACACGTACCGGGAAAGTATTCCCGGTACGTGTCTCTCTTTACGCGCATACAGACCGGGGAATTTGTCTCACACGGGTCAAAAACGGAATCAGGAAGTGAGACCTTTTTCAAAGGGCTCAAAGTACAGAGTGAGACGGAGCATAACGCCTACATTATTTTTCTCTTAATCGAGTAGGTCGGGAAACGAAAGTTTTCTGACCTGCTTTCGTTTCCTTCCCTCTCACACCACCGTACGTGCCGTTCGGCATACGGCGGTTTAATTCG
>SFHG01000081.1 GCA_004555765.1 Bacteroidales bacterium | reverse complement strand
CCAATGCCGGGGTGGCGGTAGACGTACTCGCCGTCGTTGGTGGCGAAGTGACACGAGAGGTTTGTCAGGCCCTGCTTGAGCGGGTAGACGTCGTGAATCTCCGCCTTGGTGCAGCCCAGGACGGCAACGATGTTGTCAAAGATCTCAGAGTCCACGTTCTCGAGGAAGTGCGGGTCGAAGGCGCGCAGCTCGTCCAGCGAGTCGAACTCGTTGATGGCGCCGGCGGGGTAGGGACGAAGGACTATGTCGAGCTCCTTGATGTGCTCGATGTAGAGGTCCTCCCAGAGCATGTCCACGGTCTCGGGACGGTCGTACTCCTCCTCGAGGATCTTGACGAAGCGCTCGGAGAAGGCGCGGTCGAAGTAGACGTGGCCGAGCATGTACCAGGAGTTTGAGCCGCCGACGGTCACCTTGGTGATGCGCCCGCCCGCGCCGGTCTCCATGCACCACTCCTTTGTGGGACCCTCCGCGTACTGCGCGGAGTAGTAGGCCTTGAAGACGTAAGCGTTGAAGGGGTTCTGGGTGAAGTAGTCGTCGCTAGAGCACACATAGGTGTTACCCAGACACCCGCGTACGCGCCAGAGCGATCCGTTGTTGTTGCGGGATGCGTACTCGTCGTTGTTGACGAGGGTGACGCCGTACTTCTTGCGCAGGTAGAAGAAGTACTCCTTCTTGTAGCCCACCACCACGGTGATGTCGGTGATGCCGGCCTCTCGCAGCTGCTCGATCTGGCGCTCGATGAGGACCTCTCCGCGGACGCGCAGGACGCCCTTGGGCTTCTCGTAGGAGATTGGGGCAAAGCGGGACGAGAGGCCTGCGGCCAGGATGACGGCGTTGTCCACCTTGTAGGGGGCGAGGGCCTCCATGCCGGCTGGGGTAGGCTTGCCGCCCTCGGCCAGGCCCTCCTCCTGGAGGGACTTGAGGGTGGAGTTGACGGTGCCGAGGGAGAGGCCGGAGGAGGCGGCCACGTCACGCTGACTGGCGCCGGGCTCCCTCCTGAGGGCGTTTAGTACCTCGAACTGGTTCTTGCTGAGCATTGTGGCTCCTTGTGGTTGCGTTCAAAATCGTTTGTAAGTCTAACTAACTTGAACGGTATGTTCAAGCATGAATTAGTGCTAACCAAAATTGAACGTCGCCGTTGGGTGATTGCAAAACGAATTCACGGACTGTTCCCCGCCTTTCGATCCCTTGTCAAAACTTCGGGAACATTTGTCATAATTACTCGGGTCAATATCGATTTGAGGAGTTGTCCCATGAACAGAAGACGCATGCCCCTAAGGGCCTTGCGGCGGCTATTCTGATCGGTGCCTGCCTTGGCCTCATGCCACAGCTTGCGCTGGCCCTCGACCTCTCGTGTGCCGTTGCATCTGGCGCTACGGAGAATGCCGTCTTGCACGCTCAGGACGAATCCGATGGAACCTACCTGTTTCTGCCTAGCCAGGCAGACGTGGAAGATCTTGGGCTGTCCAGCGGTCAGGGTGCGGTCGAGGTTTGGTCTTATGCCGCCTGTGCATACGTTGATGCCTCGGAGGGTGTCAACCTCGTCGACCTCGGCGTTGCCAACTCGGATGGTACTATTCCGCAGTCTGGCGCAACGCTCTGGGTGAGGCTTGGGGGCACCACCGAGGCGCGGCTTACCGTCATGAAGTCCTCTGGAATCCGCTCGGTCTTTGTCAGCGCTGACCACGACATCAGCTACGTCAACTCAAGCGCGTCTCACTCAGTTTCAGACAGCGGAACGGTCACGGTTCTCTCTCCGGATGCCGATGACGTCATCTATGACGGGGCGCTTGACGCAATTCGAGGTCGCGGCAACACCACCTGGACCAACTCGGAGAAGAAGCCCTACCAGATGAAGCTCTCCAAGAAGGCGGACCTTCTGGGCACGGGCGAGAAGACCAAGACCTGGCTCCTCATTGCCAATGCGGCTGACCCCACGTTGCTGCGCAACACAATCTCCCTCAAGCTCGCGCTCTATATGGGCTCCGAGGGAACTCCCAGCTGCGAGCCCTGTGACCTCTACTACAACGGCGAGTACCGGGGCAGCTACCTGCTCACCGAGAAGGTCAAGGTCGAGAAGAACGGCGTCAACATCGACGACCTCGATGATGCCAACGAGGACGCAAACGGTGGCTCCTCTGCATGGGAGAACCCCTGGGGTAGCAGGCAATGGGCCACTAACTCCCGTGGCAGCGAGTTCAGCTATGTGGCGGGTCTCAGCAATCCCGACGACATCACCGGTGGCTATCTTGTAGAGCTTGACGACAAGGCCTTGCCCAATTCCGAGGTCTCCATGTTCTACTCAATGTCTCACTTCTTCACTGTGCACACGCCTGAGTATGCGACGTACGAGGAGTCCGTGTATGTCAGCGAGCTTGTTGGCGCGGGAATAGACGCCGCCATCAACGGCGGGACCGATCCGGTGACGGGCACTAGCGTCGAGGACCTGTTTGACCTCGACTCTCTGCTTGCGACGGGACTGACCGAGGACTTTGTCGTTGACGGCGATTATCTCTATAGCTCGAGCTACTTCTATGTTCCCCGGTCAAGCGGAAAGATCTACGTTGGTCCCGTCTGGGATTGTGATAGAGCCTTCGACCTTTCTTGCGCCTCCTCGTCCAGTGCCTTTGCACAGTCCTTTCTGAGTGGCAATTCCAGCCTGCTGGCCAAGGCGGGCGAGGTCTTTAGGTCAAGACTGTACCCCGTCGTCTGGGGCGTTCTGCTTGGCGATGAGAATGCCCAGACGGCAGATGGCGCTCTTCGCTCCCTTTCGTTCTACCGCAGCCATATTGCCGCTTCACAGGCAATGGACCAGAGGGTCTGGGGCATTGCGCCCCTAGAGGACGAGTGGGTCTCCTACAACAGGGTCGACGGCAAGAGCTGGTCTTCCTACGTTGACGACCTGGCGACGTACATGACCAGGCGCCTTTCCTACCAGTACGACTTCTATCGTCAGTCCGGTTGGAAGTACTGCAGCTGGAAGGGTAGCTCCATCGACTCCTGGGTGCCCTACGTTGACGGCAAGGCCGTCGGCGATGGCTGGGTGATGGATGGCCTCAACTGGTACTACATGAGCTCTGGCAAGCTGCTGACTGGCTGGCACAGCATAAGCGGTTCCTGGTACTGGTTCGACCCCTCCACGGGAGCCATGGCCTCCGGATGGATTTGGGACAGCTCCAATTGGTACTACGCCAACGTCGTAGGCAGGATGCAGACTGGTTGGGTCAGAAACGGAGGGTCCTGGTACTACCTCGAGGACTCCGGAGCCATGGCCACCGGCTGGCGCATGGTTGATGGCGACTGGTATTACCTCTCTGGCTCCGGTGCCATGCTGACTGGCTGGCAGAAGCTTGGCGGGTTTTGGTACCTCCTGGATGACTCTGGTGCCATGAAGACCGGCTGGCAGAAGGTCAATGATGCCTGGTACTGGCTTGACACTTCTGGCGCTATGGCCACGGGCTGGCAGTGGATTGATGACAGCTGGTACCTTCTTTCCGGCTCCGGTGCCATGCTCACTGGGTGGCAGAGGGTTGATGGCACCTGGTACTTCCTTAGTGATTCCGGTGCCATGGTCCATGATTGCTGGGTGGGGGACTACTACCTCACTACCTCCGGTGCCATGGCCGCCAACCAGTGGATTGACAGCCGCTGGTGGGTCGGCGCCGACGGCAAGTGGCTTGGCTAGGTCCTTGTCACTACGGCTTGCTTGACATGCAAAAGCATGGTGTGCTAGTTGGTTTCATGGTCGTGCTTATGGTCATTGTTGACTCGAATTCGGACGATTACTAGTGTTACAAATAAGCGGTATTGATGCAGGTAAGCTACGGGTCTCGCATCCAGCCAAAGGGTGGCTGTTCCATTTGGATGGCCGCCCTTTTTTCTTTTAAGGAGTTGCGATGACTTTGAAGCCGTTCTTGACCATTGATGACCAGGTCGCTCTGTTTGAGTCGCGAGGGATGGTTGTCTCGTCTGAGGCCCGGCGTGTCGGCCTTGGCAAAAGCAGGTATGCTACTAACGCCTTGATGGCTTGCGGTGATAGCCTCTGACTCTGGAAGTGAGTCCTTTCAATGTCTTTTACTCCAATGCGCGGGCGAACGCTCTTTTTCCGCCTGATGATTTTCTCTGCTGTGCTTTTCGGTGCGCTCGCGCTGCCTGCTAAGGCCCTGGCTTCGCCATTCGAGGCAAAGATTCACGTACTGCCCTTCAACTATACCGATGCCATCGTGGTGGAGTGCAAT
>SFHG01000016.1 GCA_004555765.1 Bacteroidales bacterium | reverse complement strand
TGGATAGATAAATATTAGTCTTTTCTCATCGGATTCTTTTAATATCGCTACTCTTTTATTATGTAGTGGTTGTATTATCTTAAATAAAACAAAAACACCCGACTTTACATTCTTGGGTGCAAAACTGGGTGTTTGTTTTGCAATCTGCTGATTTTCAGCGTTTGTTGCGGAGAGAGAGGGATTCGAACCCTCGAAACGCTTTCGACGTTTACACGCTTTCCAGGCGTGCCTCTTCAACCACTCGAGCATCTCTCCTTTTTCCGTATGTCTTGCGGTGGAAGTAGTTTCACCGCTTATGTTTGGCAAAGGTACCAAAAATTTGTCTATGTATGCAAGTCCGAAAGGATGTGCCGGAAAGAACGTCCTTTTTGGGCTAATTCCTATTTTGATGTGCCGGGGGACTGAGAGATCGCAGAGGAAAGATCGGGAGGCGACTTGCTACTTTAGGCGGACGTGTCCCAGGGTAGCGCTTGTCCTAAGGGCTTTACGAAAAACGGAGTTTTTCGCTCGTAAGAGACCTTCTTGTAAAGGTTTCGGAGCAGGTGCGGGGCTTGATTTGGTACAGACCGGGAGAAAAATTTAGGCCTGTGTCTCAAGGGCGCGAGACACAGGCCTAAAATATAATTTTGGTACGGGACTAATTTTTCTTTAGTCTTCTACCTGGATGGCGATTTGGCCGCGGTAGTAGCCGCATTCGGGACATACGGTGTGGTAAACGTGCCATGCACCGCAGTTGGGGCAACGTGTAAGTGTGGGCGCGACAGCAACGTCGTGCGTTCTGCGTTTGCGGGTCGAGCTTTTGGACTGACGTCTTTTAGGATGTGCCATGTCGTGATTATCTTAAGCTTAAGTTTGAAACTTGTGTTATTGATTGTTCTGTTCCTTGTTTTCGACGGCTTCTCTCAGTTTACGAAAGAGTTCGTCTTTGCCCTCTGCGAGAGAGGGGGACTGTTCGGGTTGCTCTTCCGGAATGGTATCGACGAGATACTTGAGCATCTCCTGATCGCAGTCTTTGGGGTCTTCGTGTGCGTGCTGCAAAGGGAGGTGAAGGGCGAGGAGCTCGTAGAATATCCACGTGAAGTCGTAGACCGGCTCTTGAGCGGGCAGGGTGATGAACTCGTCGTTTTCGTCGTCAAGAGAGTCGCCTATCTTGACGCTCATAAGCTCATCGACGCCCATCTCGAGCTCGAGTGGCGCAAGGCAACGGTCACAGGGCACCGTGACGACACCATCGTAAGCAAACTCGAGGTCGTACAGATGATCAGGCAGGGGGGTGATGGTGAGCGCCAGCCGTACATCACCGCCCAAGATCTGAGACCCCTCTATCGTCCGGAAGAAATCATCTCCCAGTCGGTACTCGAGATGCTCCGCGTCCGTTTTGTAGTGCGTGAAGTCTATGGTGAAATCTTTGCGATCCTTGCGATCCGTCATACTTCGTCTTCTTAAACAGCTATGTTATAAGGCGGTGCAAAGGTACCCAAAAAGTTCGGAGTAAGGAAGAAAGGGTGCGATTAATTGAAATAAATAGCTAAATTTGCGGTCAAGATAACTACCCGTCGCATTTTTGCGGGAAAAAGCCTAAACTTTCCTCCCAGCGAGCCGAGAGAGACAGTCTGCTTTTTTCAAGAAAACAAACCCAATAATACCCCGATAGCGCACATGGCTTACTCCAATAACGTGATGATCGTCCGTCACAAACTACTGTCCAAACTGGTGGAACTCTGGAAAGATGAACGCTTGGAGAGTGACATCGACCGCCTGCCCCTGACCTTGAGCCCGAGACGGGGCAAAGAGGTCGTGGGACGCTGTTGCATCCACAAAGAGCGGGCAGTTTGGAAGTACAAGACTTTGCCCCTCTTGGGCTTCGATATGCAAGACGAGACGGACGAGCTCACGCCGCTCTCCGACTATGCCCGCAAGGCAATGGCGCGTACCAAGGAGGAAAAAGAGAACCTCCTCTGCGTCATCGACGAAGCCTGCACTTCGTGCGTGCAGATCAATTACGAAGTCTCCAACCTCTGTCGGGGGTGTCTGAGCCGGGCGTGCCTGAGTGCGTGTCCGAAGGGTTGCATCTCTTTCAAGAAAAACGGTCAGGCCAAGATCAATCACGACGAGTGTATCAGTTGTGGTCGGTGCCACGATGCCTGCCCCTATCACTCCATAGTGTACATACCGGTACCCTGCGAAGTGTCTTGTCCCGTGGGTGCGATCCACAAAGGGGAGTACGGTATCGAAAAAATAGACGAGAGTAAGTGCATCTACTGCGGCGCGTGTATGAATGCCTGCCCTTTTGGCGCCATATTCGAGATCTCGCAGGTCTTCGATGTCCTCCAAGCCATCAGACGGGGAGAAGAGGTGGTGGCTATAGTGGCTCCCGCCATCCTCGGGCAGTATGACGCGGAGCGTGGCGAGGTATACGGTGCCATCAAGGCAGTCGGCTTCAGCGACGTGATAGAAGTGGCTCAGGGCGCTATGGATACGGTGCGTCACGAAGGACACGAACTGATAGAGAAGCTCGACTCAGGGCAGGCTTTTATGACGACATCCTGCTGCCCGGCCTTTTACGAAGTCGTCAATAAGCACGCACCGGACTTGAAGAAATACATCTCCGGATCAGGCTCCCCGATGCTTTACACCGCGCAAAGGGCGAGAGCCAAGCACCCGGATGCCAAAATAGTCTTCATAGGACCGTGCGTGGCCAAGCGTAAAGAGAAACGTCGCCCGGAGGTGGACGTGGATCTCGTGATGACCTTCGAGGAGCTTGCGTCCGTATTCAAAGGTCTCGAGATCGACCTTAAAGAGCAGAAGCCTTTTGCACCCGAGTTTGAGTCGGTGAGAGAGGCGCACGGGTTCGCGCAAAACGGCGGGGTTATGAATGCCGTGAAAGAGTATCTCAAGTCCGTTCCCGAGACAAGGGATCGTGTGGACCGGATAACGGGCGAAGCCATCTCCGCACTCGATAAGAAACAGATCTCCAAGCTCAAAGTCTACGGCAAGACCGGTAAGTGTCCGGTGCAATTTATAGAGGTGATGAGCTGCCCCGGAGGATGCGTCAACGGTCCCAGTGCACACAATGACCTGATGGGCGCCCGGAAGCAACTCAAGAGAGAACTGGACCTCATCACCAAGACCTACGCCCAAGAGGGGGAGGCCGGCGGTGAGTGACCTCGGGCGTATCGAGAGCCTGACGCAAGAAGACTTTCGGCACCTCCTAACCGGCGAAGACCCTGAGGCGGAGCGGAGACTCTTCCTTCGTGCACACTACGAGACCACTCGGCGTTTCGGGCGGAAAATATTCGTAAGGGGACTCATCGAGATCTCCAACATCTGCCGCAACGACTGTTATTACTGCGGTCTGAGACGGAGTAACCGGGCACTCGGTCGGTACCGTCTCTCGCGGGAAGAGATCTTGGAAGCGTGCAGGATCGGATACGGGATCGGCTTCAGGACTTTCGTCCTCCAAGGTGGAGAGGATCTATACTGGCGGGGGGCGCGCCTTGTGGATCTCGTCCGTGAGATAAAAGGACTCTATGGGGATTGTGCGCTCACTCTTTCGCTCGGCGAGATGGAAGCGGACGAGTACCGCGACCTCTACCGGGCGGGTGCCGACCGTTACCTCCTCCGTCACGAGACGCATAATCTCGCGCATTATGCCAGACTGCACCCTCCCGAGATGAGCGGACGGCATCGCTTGGCGTGCCTTAGGGAGCTGAAGGCTATCGGCTTCCAGACCGGGACTGGCATTATGGTCGGGTCACCGGGGCAGACGGTGGCGCACATAGCGGAGGATCTCGCTTTTATCGCGGATCTTCGCCCCGAGATGATCGGTGTAGGACCGTTTCTGACACACAAAGACACGCCTTTCCGCCACGAGAAAAACGGCAGTCTCGACGTGACGCTCCGCTTCATCGCTCTCTGCCGGCTTATCTGTCCCGATGCACTCATCCCCGCCACCACGGCTGTCGCCACGCTTCACCCGGAGGGTAGGTCGAGAGCCATCCTGAGCGGATCCAACGTCGTGATGCCCAACCTCTCCCCACCTGCCCACAGACGTCAGTATGCCCTCTATGACGACAAAGCCTGCCTCGGATCGGAGGCTGCCGAGGGCATCCGTCTCTTGGCGGAAGAGCTTCATAAGATCGACTATGAAATAGACTTCGGCAGAGGCGACTATGCCCCCTCTGCCACACCCAAAAACATATAGAGTACTAACCATGTCATACGACAAACACTCGCTCAAAGCCGAGGATTTCATCAACCACGACGAGATCCTCGACACCCTCCGCTTCGCAGACGAACACCGTACGGACACCGCCATGCTGTCCGAGATTCTGGAAAAAGGAGCTCTTTGCAAAGGGCTCACGCACAGGGAGGCGGCGCTTCTCCTCTCTGCAGAGGATCCGGAAATCAGACGGCGGACTGCAGACCTCGCCAGACAAATCAAGCTCCGCTTTTACGGCAAACGTATCGTGCTCTTTGCGCCGCTTTACCTCTCCAATTACTGCGTCAACGGCTGTACCTACTGCCCCTATCACGCCAAGAATAAAACCATACCCCGCCGCAAACTGACCCAGGAAGAGATTCGCGACGAAGTTATCGCCCTTCAGGATATGGGACACAAAAGGCTCGCCCTCGAGACGGGCGAGCATCCTCTCCTTAACCCCATCGAGTACGTCCTTGAGTCCATTAAGACGATCTACGGCATCAGGCACAAAAACGGCGCCATCCGCAGAGTGAACGTCAATATTGCCGCCACTACGGTCGAGAACTACCGTAAGCTCCACGACGCAGGCATCGGCACCTACATCCTTTTCCAAGAGACCTACCACAAAGAAAACTACGAGAAGCTCCATCCCAAGGGTCCCAAGAGCGACTATGCCTACCATACGGAGGCGATGGATCGCGCTATGGAGGGCGGCATAGACGATGTGGGTCTCGGGGTTCTCTTCGGTCTCAATACCTATATGTACGACTTCACGGGGCTGATGATGCACGCCGAACACCTCGAAGCCGTCCACGGCGTGGGTCCTCATACCATCAGCGTCCCGCGCATCTGCCCCGCCGATGATGTCAGTGTGGGCGATTTCCCCGACGCGGTGCCGGACGAGACCTTCCTTCACCTCATCGCCGTCGCCCGCATTGCCGTCCCCTACACCGGCATCATCGTCTCCACGAGAGAGAAAGAGGATGTGCGCAAAAAAGCCCTTGAGGCGGGCGTGTCCCAGATCAGCGGCGGATCGAGGACGACGGTAGGTGGCTATGCGGACGAAGTCTCCGCCGAGCACTCCGAGCAGTTTGAAGTCAGCGACCACCGCACCCTTGATGAAGTGATCAAATGGCTCTTGGACGAGGGGCATATCCCCAGTTTCTGCACCGCTTGCTACAGGGAGGGACGCACGGGAGACCGCTTTATGCAGCTGTGCAAAAATGGTCAGATCGCCAATTGTTGCGGACCGAATGCGCTCCTTACCCTCCAAGAGTATGCGTCCGACTATGCTTCCGAGGAGACACGGGAAGCAGCCGAAGAGATGATCCGGGAGCAGATCCCCGGGATACCCAACCCCAAGACCCGTGCCATTGCCACCGAAAGGCTGACGGCGATCCGAGAGGAAGGTAAGAGGGACTTCAGATTCTGATGAAGTTGCACCAAAAGGCGTACCGAAACTCCGCTCTCTGTGCCGAGCGGGATTTGGTACGTACCGGGGAAAACTTTTTGCACGTACCTACCTTTCCACGAGACACGTACCTGCGCTCATTTTTTGACCCGTACCAAATTCAGCCCGAAATACACGTTTGCCATGCACAAACCCCACATCGTCCTCACCGGAGCCGTCAATGCCGGGAAGTCTACCCTTTTCAACCGACTTTTGCGCCAAGACTTTACGCTTGTCTCGCCCCGACCCGGCACCACGACGGATGCCGTCAGTAAGGCGTTTGAGCTTCCCGGCTTCGGCGCGGTCGTCCTTACGGACACCCCGGGACTCGAGGACCAGACCTCGCTTGGGGCGCTCCGTGTGGAGACAGCGATGAGGGCGATTAGAGAGGCAGACCTCGTACTCTTTGTCTCCAAAGGAGGTGTCACCCGGGGGCTCGACATAGCCCGCCAATGCACCAAAGCACCCATTCTTCCCGTCTGCGTAGGCGGGGAGGAGAGTCCTTCAGACTGCTCTTCCTTGGAGCAAATCGCGGGGTGCCCTGCCGTCCGCCTTACGGATGATGACCTCACGCCTCTTCTTGATGCCGTGAAGGCGCTTTTAGAAAAAACGGTAGCCTCTGCCCCCGCCACACTCACGGGAAATCTGGTTCGGAAGGGAGATACGGTTCTCCTCGTGATGCCTCAAGACAGTGAGGCACCCGAAGGGCGGCTTATCCTGCCTCAAGTGCGGGTTACGCGGGAGCTTCTGGACAAACACTGCGTCATCCTCTCCGTCCAGCCTCAGGAGCTCGGTGACGCCCTCTCTCGGCTTAAAGAGCCTCCTGCGCTCATCATTACGGACTCTCAAAAGTTTGCCGAGGTCGAAAAGCTCTGCCCCGACGGTGTCCCGCTCACCTCTTTCTCCGTGCTGATGAGTGCCTACAAAGGGGATCTCGAAGGACTCTTGAGCGGAGCGGAAGCTCTGGATCGGCTTACGGAAAAGAGTCGTGTCCTTGTGGCCGAGGCGTGCGCCCACGTCCCAAACGGCGAAGACATCGGTACGGTCAAGATACCCCGCCTGCTCCGCAAGCGTTTCGGCACCGGGCTGCACATCGACTTCGTCACGGGTAAGGATTTTCCGCGTGACCTGTCGGAGTACGACCTCGTAATCCATTGTGCCGCCTGTATGTTCAATCGCGGGCATCTTCTTGCCCGTCAGTCCGAAGCATCTACCCAAGGCGTACCGATGACGAACTACGGCATAGCCATAGCCAAGCTCCTCGGCATACTGCCTAAGGTCGCCCTACCGGAGTAAGGGTCAGGGCTTCGGGGACATATAGCGCTTCGTGAGCCGCTTCCGTACCGGGAGATCGTAGAGACGGTAGGCAAGGTAGCCGAGGAACAGGCTCCCGAGATAGACGCCTATGGCCACAGGCCACGAATCTGCAAGACCGAGACCGTCCTTCCAGAGGTAGGCGTAGAAGAGATACATCACGGGATAGTGTACCATATAGACCGGATAGGAGAGGTCGCCGAGGAGGGTGTAGACTTTGCCCGTGGCCGATGTGGCAGACGCGTCCGATGAGGCTCCGATCCAGAGGAGGATGGGGAAGACCACCGTGATGAGGAGCGTGTCATAGAGACCGTTGAGCCACATGATGCCGAGGTGCGGGACGGGTAAGAGGACGAGGAGTGATACCGTAGCGATGAGGAAGCCGTGCTTGACTCTTGAGGGCTTGAAAACGCGTGCGATGAGGAGTCCGGCACTGTAGGAGAAGAGCAACCGGAGCGACCCGCCTATGAGATTGGTTCCTGCCATTGTCCAGCCGACACCGAGGTTCCCCGTGCCGGATTGGTTCGTGACGGCGTACCACAGAAGCCCGAGGCCGGTGACTCCGGCGACTACTTTCAGGGTCTTCGTGGACGCTTTGCGGAGCAGTAAAGCATAGAGTATGTTGCCCACGTACTCGAAGAAGAGCGACCACGAGGGACCGTTGAGGGGAAAAAGTTCGCCGTTGCCACGTACTTCGTAGGGCGATCCGGGAGCCGCCGGAATCATCAGCATCGTAAGAATAAGGGACAGAGTGACCCAACCGAGATTTACGGGGGTACCGTCCCACTGCACCGAACCCTGCGCAAGAAAAGAGACGGCACCGATAAGGGCACCAAGCACGACCATCGGGTGCAGGCGGATCAGTCGCCTTTTGAAATAGCTTAGGACGGTGAAGCCTTTTTTGCCCCACCTGTCGTCGTAGGCGTACCCGATGACGAAGCCGGAGAGGAGGAAAAAGAAGTCCACGGCAAGGTAGCCGTGATTCACGTGCTGATCCATCGGGGAAGTGGCATAACCCTCGAAGATGTGGTAGAGTACGACGATGAGGGCGGCCACGCCTCTCAAGCCATCAAGCGCCAAGTAATGGGGTTTGGTGTCCTTAAACTGCATGTATGGGCATTTTTTACGGATTAGTGATCTACTTGCTTTGGGTATTTGGTTTAGGGGGAAACGGGGTACGGGTCAAAAAAATATTTTTGCACAGACCGAAACCATTCTCCGGTACGTACCAAGGCAATCTCCTCGGTCTGTACCAAATTCTTTCTTCCCCTGCATGATCATACCGCCCGAGAGTTGCTGAGGAAAGGCCACTGGGCACTGAATATGATCGCGCGGAGCATCGGGAGCCCGTTTACTGCGATACCGCCGTGCTTGAGTCCCTCCATAAGGAAAGGGGTGAGGGGTGGTGCGTAATTGAGGTCGTAAAAGACGGTGCCTGCTTTTGCCGTGTCATAGGGTAAGGGAAGAACTTCGTCCGGCACTTTCACGGAGCCGGCAGGAGTCGCGTTGATGATATGAGTGTACCCTGCCAGAGATTTTACCCCGTCGTACGTCAGAGGTGCGGCGTGTCGCGAGATGAGGTCAAACGGTATGCCGAGCCGTTTTAAGCCCTCTCGGACGGCTTTTGCAGCACCGCCATTGCCGCAGACCAGCGCCCACTCTCCCAGAGGCGAGAGTCGGGGCAAGGTGTGCATAAAACCGTGTATGTCGGTGTTGTGACCTATGAGCAGCCCATCCTCCGAGACACGAACCGTATTGACGGCGCGCATCGCTTCTGCGTCGGGTGTCAGACGGTCGAGGTAAGGGACTATCTCCTCCTTGTACGGCGAGGTGACCGTAAAGCCGGAGAGCTTTCGGTCTCTCCGCACCTTCTCGATGAATGGTGCGAGACGGGGAATGTCCTCTATGACAAAAGTATGCCCCTCTTCACCTGTTTCCGCCCACAGCTCCGCGTAAAGCGCGGGCGAGAGCGTGTACCCGATGTCCCTCCCGATGATGCAAAAGTCCATCTTTAGTCGGTGGCGCGGGCGAGGAGCTTACCGAAGTGGTCTTTGATGGCGCACATCTCGGCGGAGAAGCGGGCTTTGTAGCCCACGTAGAGCGCAGCCACACCGGGGAGGAAGACGGTGTACCGCGTGTGGCGGAATCCTGCTTCGATCATCAGGTGCTCCATCTCTTCGCGGTTGGGTACGACGGCTATGGAGTCGTGGAGATAGCGGTAGCTGTCCTCGTCCGAGCCGAGGAAGGAGGCGACGAAGGGAATGACCTTACGCGTGTGTATCTGGTAGAGGTCGTTGACGGGTTTCGTGACGGGTTCGCAGAGTTCGAGGATAGCGACCACACCGCCCGGTGCCAGTACGCGGTACATCTCAGAGAGTCCGCGAGGGATGTCCTCGAAGTTCCGTATCCCGAAAGCACACGTTACCGCATCGAAGTGCCCCTCCTCAAAAGGCAGATTGAGGGCATCGACTTCGGCGATTTTGACGCGGTCGGAGAGACCTCTCTCCAGCGCCTTATAGAGGGTGCGGTAGAGCATCCGGCGGGAGAGGTCGGCAGCGACGACGGTAGCGTCCGGATTTCTCTCTGCGAGGGCAAGCGTCACGTCGCCCGTGCCGGCAGCGAGGTCGAGGATGAGCTCGGGATCTTCGCGCGTCACGGTGTCTGCCAGTTTTCTCCGCCACAGAGCATCGAGGCCGAAAGAATTGATTTTATTGAGTAAATCGTACTGCGGGGCTATGGCATCAAACATCTGCTTGATACTCCCGGTAAATGCAGAGAGGGAGAGCTTGCCGTCGGGCATGGTTATTGGTGGTTGTGTGGGGTAAAATTTTTGCACGTACCGGGACGAGAGCCCCGGTCTGTGCGGGAAGAGGAAAAGGTACAGGCCGGGACGAAAGCCCCGGCCGTACCAAGATTTTTGTTACTTCTTGTAGCTATTGAGCCAAGAGGACACGTTGGAGCGGATGCGGCCTTCGAGGTCGTCGGTGGGGTGCTTCTCGAAAGATTCGCCCGTGAGATGCTCAAAGAGCTCGATGTAGCGGTCGGTGACGGAAGAAGTGTAGGCTTCGGTCATTTCGGGAACCTTCTGCCCTTCTTTCCCTTGGAACCCATTGTCTATGAGCCACTGGCGGACAAACTCCTTGGAGAGTTGTTTCTGGGGCTTATTTTCGCGGAAAAGTTCGTCGTAGGTGTCTAAGTAGAAGTATCTCGAAGAGTCCGGGGTGTGGATCTCGTCGATGAGGTAGACTTCGCCGTCCCGGAGCCCGAATTCGTACTTCGTGTCCACGAGGATGAGACCGCGCTTAGCTGCCAGCTCGGTGCCGCGATTGAAAAGGGCAAGGGCGATCTTTTCGATCTTTTCGTAGGCCTCTTTGGGGACAATCCCTTTGGCGATGATCTCTTCACGGGAGATGTTTTCGTCGTGTCCTTCGTCTGCTTTGGTGGTGGGGGTGAGGATGGGGTGGTCAAACTTCTGGTTCTCCTTCAAGCCCTCCGGCAGGGCGATGCCGCAAAGGGAACGCTCTCCCTCTTTGTAGGCGCGCCATGCGCTGCCGGTGATGTACCCGCGCACGATGACTTCGACTTTGAGAGGCTCGCAAGCAAGCCCCACGGTGACCATGGGGTCGGGGGTAGCGACTTTCCAGTTGGGGACGATGTCGCGTGTGGCATCGAGGTTATAGGCGGCGATGCGGTTGAGGATCTCACCTTTGTAGGGGATGCCCTCGGGGAGAATGACGTCGAAAGCAGAGATGCGGTCGGTGACGACCATCACGAGGAGACCGTTCTTGAGAGTGTAGACGTCACGAACTTTGCCGTGATAGACGCTTTGGAGACCTTCGAGGCGAAGGTCGGTGTTCGTTAAAGCTTTAGCCATGATTTTGATGCCGATGTAGGCTGATTTTATGTAGGATATTGAAAATTATTTTTGCACGTACCGAGAAGTTTTTCCCGGTCTGTACCCGGGGAAAATTTCTCCCGTACCGAGAGTTGAGTCCCGGTACGGCCGAAATTTTGCTTCAGGTCTCGTCTGTGGCATCCGCGCTCCCGTGTGTGGCGGATGAGCCTGTATCGGAAGGGGTCTCCCTTTTCTCCGGGAGGCGTGTCCTTTCGCTCTCCTCGTACGCCGAGACGATCTTTTTGACCAGACCGTGACGCATCACGTCCGTCTCTTCAAAAGTGACCCAACCGATGCCCTCGACTTTGTCTCTGAAGAGCCGCTCCGCTTCCCTGAGACCGGAGGAGACCCCTTTCGGGAGGTCGACTTGCGAGATGTCGCCCGTGATGATCATCTTGGCGTTAAGACCGAGGCGGGTGAGGAACATCTTCATCTGGTGCGTGGTCGTATTCTGAGCTTCGTCGAGGATGACGACGGCATCGGAGAGAGTGCGACCCCGCATAAAGGCGAGGGGCGCTATCTGGATCACGGAGCTCTCCATATACTCGCGGAGCTTGGTCTGTGGGACGAGCTCCATAAGGGCATCGTAGAGGGGCTGGAGGTAGGGGTCGAGCTTCTCTTTCATCTCGCCCGGGAGGAACCCGAGCTTCTCGCCGGCTTCGACGGCCGGACGGGAGAGGATGATGCGGCGAACCTGCTTGCTGCGGAGCAGTTTGACGGCCATGGCGATGGCGAGAAACGTCTTGCCGGTGCCGGCGGGTCCGGTGGCGAAGACGAGGTCTTTCTCTTCGATTTCCCGGGCGAGGTGCTCCTGGTTGGGCGTCTTGGACTTTACCGGCTTGCCGTTCGCTCCGTAGAGGAGGATGTCGGGATCTTTATGGTTTTCGATCTGAGAGCCGTGTGCCAGCTCGGCGACGACGTTCTCCGGAAGGGCGTTGAACTGCACCGCGTAGGTCTCCAGTTTGTGGAGAAACTTCAGCATCTGCTCCGTTTCGAGCGGCTCTCCGACTATTTTCATCACGTTGCCGCGCGCCATAATGCGGAGCTTGGGAAACATATCCCTCAGGAGTACGAGGTTGCGGTTATTGATCCCGTAAAAGATGACAGGGTCGGCCTCTTCGAGCAAATAGATCCGTTCGTTAGTCATCGGCTTTCGGCTTCTTCCCGAGTAACAGTTCCTCCACTCCCTTTTTGAGGTCTTTTTCGGGCAAGAGACCTGCCGCAATCGTAGGCACCTCTTTCATCGGTATGAATAGGATCGTGGGATAGGCTTGCACGCCCATAAGGTAGGAGAGATTCGGGGCAAGCTCTGCGTCAATGCTGTAGACGAATATCTCGTCTTCATATTCCTTTGCGATGGCTTTGAGGCGGGGGCGGAGCAGGTGGCAGGGGACGCACCAAGTGGCGTAGAAGTCCACTATGGCGGGTTTGTCTCCCACGTACTTGAAGTCTCCGCCTTCTCTCCAGTCGAAGACGAGGCGGGCGAAGTCGTCCGGCGTGAGTTCGTTGATGACCCCGGGCACCGGCTTCTCCTGCCCCAACGCACGGAGGGTGCCGAAGGCGGAGAGAAGAATGGCGAGGAGCGCGAGGCGCAGGTGTATCGTTTGTCCGGTCATAAAAGTCTTTTTGTCAAAAGATAGGGGCTTATCGGGCGGGGGCTTGTCGGGGTACAGACCAAAAAACTTTCCTTGCACGTACCCGGAGATTCACGTGGTACAGACCGGGAAAAGTGTCCGGGTACGTACCGGGAAACAGCCCGCGCTCCGATATACAAATATACCTATTTAGCGCTTTATGCGGCTTACAGGCGTGATGAGGAAACGGGTCGTGTAGACACGCTCCGAGAGGAGGTACTTGTCCAGCGGCAGCGCACCCCAGGTGTTGATGCACCCCAGTCCCATGTGATAGCCGTCGAGGCGGACGAAGAGGGAGGCGGGATCCGGATCCAGGAGCTCCGAGTGTTTCTGACCTTTCTCGGGGTACCCGTCAAGGGTATCGATACTGTACGGAAGGGCTGAGGCGAAGAACGGCGCGTCGGAGTAAAAACCGAGTCCCGTGCCGTCATCGGAGAGGAGGCACCAGTATCTCAGGTCACCGTGCAGCCCCGTCTCCTGCGGGCGGATGTAGGGGTAAAAAGTATCTGTCGCCTCCTGAGTGTACCTTCCGATGAACTGCCCTCCCTTGCGGTCAAGGTAGTTCTCCAAAGGACCCCTGCCGTAATAGTCGAGCGTGTGGAGTGTACGGGGTACGACCAGCTTCATCCCTACGCTGAAAGGCAGGCTCTCGCGATTGTCGTCCAATCTCTCGAGCCGCTCTTCGAGGTAAATCTTGCCCTCCGACGCTATGGTGTAGGTGAGCGTGAGACGGGCGTTCGGCTCGGGGAGCAGATACCGGGCAGTAGCGTGACCGGTGCCGTCCTCTACGGAGTACGCGAAGTCCTCGAGGGTAAGGGTAGGTTTACGCCACGCCTTCCACTTCGTCTGGAGCGAAGCCCCCATATCGTTGTCGGTTGGGGCGCGGTAGAAGTTGGGCTCCATCTTGGTGCCGGGCGTGAGGAAAGAGGCACCGGCATACTTCAAGGCGGAGAGGAGACCGTCTTTTTTGTCAAAGACTGCCACGCTGCCTGCCCCGTCGAGGAGGAAAGAGACCGTCTCGGAGTCCTCTTGGAGGCGGACGGTGCTTTTGCCCACGGGTTGCGGCATTTCGAGCGCGGGAGACCTCAAGATCAGCTGTTCGCGTGCCACCTCGTAGCCTTCGGGTAGGAGTGGTTCCGCCTCTCCGAGGGTATAAGTGACATCAAGGAATACTTCTCCGTCCTCGGGAAGGGCTGGGTAATGCACGTTTTGTGTCACGGTCTCGCCGGGGCCGATTTCGGGTAGCGTCAAGGCGGCAGAGTAGTACTCGGAGCCGTCCACCATAACCTTCAGACCGAGAATAATTTTTTGCACGGACCTAAAAACAAATTCCGACCGTACCCGGAGTGTCGCCTCGGTACGGGTGAAATTTTGGAGTGTGGTGTGCAGATTTTGGTACCCGTATTTTACCTCCGCGGCGTGGGGATTGGGTTGCTTGTAGATGTTGAAAAGACCGTTGTTGCAGAAATTGTTGTCCGAGGGGTCGTAGTCGTTCCAGTCTCCACCATAGCCTTGGACGCGCCTGCCGTCCCGCATAAGATACTGTGCCTGATCGATGAAGTCCCAGATGAATCCGCCCTGCAGAACGGGGTATTTGCGGAAGAGATCCAGGTATTCTTCAAAGCCGCCGAGGGAGTTTCCCATCGCGTGGGCATACTCGCAGATGATGTAGGGCTTCGTGATACTGTCCCTTTTGGCATAAGCTTCCATTTCCTCAGGCGTGCGGTACATGCGGGCGTAGATGTCCGTATTTGGCCCGTCGATGGCTCTTTCGAGCATAATGGGGCGGCTCGTGTCCAGCTCTTTTATAGCCTGCTTTGCGGCGGCAAAGTTAGCCCCGTCGCCGGCTTCATTGGACATCGACCAAATGATGATGGAAGGATGATTGCCACGGGAAAGGACGTGCCTCACGTTGCGTTCCACGTGTGCTTTCTCCCACAGCGGTTGCTTGGCGAGAGAGGCATCTTCGTACCCCATCCCGTGGCTCTCCAGGTTCGCCTCTGCGAGGACATAGATGCCGTACTTGTCCGCGAGCTCATAGAGGTAGGGGGCATTCGGGTAGTGGGAGGTGCGGACGGCGTTGATGTGATACTGCTTCATCAGGCGGAAGTCCTGCTCCATCTCTTCTCTCGATACCACGGGACCGCTTTCGGGAACCATATCGTGGCGGTTGGCTCCTTTGAAGAAGAGGCGGCGACCGTTCAAGAGCAAGATGCCGTCCCGTATCTCGATCCGACGGAACCCGACATTGAACTTCTGCACCTCCGTAACCGCCTTTGTTTTCCGATCCATGGTTTGGACGAGAAGCGTATAGAGATTGGGTGTCTCCGCAGTCCAAGCCTTGGCATCCGGGACAAGGAGCCCCAGTTCCGTATCTGCCGACTCGAAGCCCGGGTATTCCTTATGCCACACTTTTTCTCCGTTCGGGTCGGTGAGGGTGAAGAGATAGACCGGTCTGCCTTTGCTCTTGAGGGAGAGAGAGAGCTTGCCGTCCTTATAGCCGTTTACGAGGTCTTGGTGTATCCTGAGGTCTGAGAGACGGTCTTTTGGGCGGGAGATCAGGTAGACATCGCGAGAGAAGCCCGAGAAGCGGAACATATCCTGATCCTCCAAGTAGGTGCCGTCGCTCCAGCGGAAGACGCGGAATGCGATAAGATTCTTTTTGCCCGGATTCAAAAACGGAGTCAGGTCAAACTCTGCCTCCAGCTTCGAGTCCTCCGAGTAGCCGACAAATTTCCCGTTCACCCAGACGTAGACGTTGCTCGTGACGGCACCGATATGGAGGATGATGTCGCGCCCTTCCCAATCCCGGGGAATCTCGACCTCCCTACGGTAGGAGCCGACGGAGTTGTGCGAGAGGGGAACGGGGTTCTTCTCCAGAGGACGATTCTCGAAGTGTCCTCTCCAGGGATAGCCCGTATTGACATACATAGGGTCTCCCACCCCGTTCTTCTCCCACATCCCGGGGATGGGCATTGTGCGCCAGGAGCTGTCGTCGAATCCCGGCTTGAAGAAGTCCTCGGGGTAGCCTTCCGCGTCCGGCGTGTAGCTGAACTTCCAGGTACCGTTGAGGCTGAGGACGTTGGAGGACGTGAGGAGACTACCGCCCCGCATCTCTTCAAGGGTGGGGTAGCTTTCGAAGTCGGCGTGTGCTTCGAGACGGTTCACCTGATTCACGAGCGGATCCTGCCATTCGTCAAAGGTCTGTGCGGCGACAGGCAGAACCAGGAAAGCACTTAGGAGGGGAAAGAAGTATTTCATTGCAGTTTATGGAAAAGTTTGGTATAGGCTGAAAAAAGTTTCTCGGTCTGTATCTTTTTCTTCTCCCGATCCGTATCCCGAGGTTGTCCCGGTACGGCCGAAATGAGGGAGGCTATTTGAACCGGGTCTGAAGCTCTTTAGGGGTGAGAAAAGAGACGATCGTCTGACCGGAGGCCGTGACGAGGTAGTCGGGAAGAAGGAAGAGCTGCTTAAGGAGCTCGTGTGCCATCATAGAGGACGCGGGGAAGGAGGCCGAGCGCACCCGGTAGGAGACGACCTTTTGGACGATTTTGTCCATCAGGACTTCTTCGGAGGAGCGACCGGTAGAGGCACACTCTTCGAGTACGGAAAGGAGCAGCTCTTCCTCGGATCCCGCGGGCGATCCCGCGGGGACTGCGTTGACGGAGTAGGTCGAGGAGCCCATTGGCGAGATGTCGAACCCTACGCCCGCGAGCTCATCGGAGTATTCTTTCACGAGTGACGCTTCTCTCGCCCCGAGCTCTACGAGGGCGGGGAAAAGGAGTGTCCCGCTGAGGGCATCGCCTGCTCGGAGCGCTTTTTTAACCGAGTGATAGGCAATCTGGAACTGCGCCCTCGGCAGGTGTACGAGACAGATACTGCCGTCGTAGACGGTGACGGCGTAGGGTTCCATGAGGACAGGCTCGGGGAACGACTTCGTGATGGTCGAGGAGACGATTTCTTCAAAAGCCCCCGAGAGATTTTGCCGCTTTGGAGTGGCGGATGCTCTTCGGCGCTCATAGTCGGCGTTGAAGTCCTGCCATACGGAGAGATCCGGCATCGTGGAGACAGGTCTGGGAGACGTGACGGGAGCGTTAAGGACACTTGTAACTTCCACAAAGGGACTTACGACCGGAGGCTCGCCGATGAGTGCGGGATCCCGGGGCTTGGCGACGGGTATCTCTATCCGTTCCTCGGGGTGATCGGTGAAGTCGAGAGACGGGAGGGCATTACCCGTCATAAGGACTTTGCGCACAGCGGAGAAGAGTATGGAGCCGATGTCTGCCTCCTCCGCAAACTTGATCTCCGTCTTCGTAGGCGAAATATTGACATCGATCGCGGAAGGATCCACGCTGAGGTAAAGGAAGTACTCCGGCTGTTCGCCCTTGGGAATCATATTGCCGTAGGCGTTCAGAACCATCCGATGGAAATAGGGGTGGCGCATATACCTTTCGTTGGCGAAAAAGTACTGCCCCGCCCCCCGCTTACGGGTATGCGAAGTCCGCGTGACGAACCCTCTCACGGTCACGAGCGGGCTCTCCGCTTCCACGGGGAGGAGGGCGCCGGAGAGCCGGCTTCGACCGAAAAGTCCCAGCACCCGCTCTCTGAGTACGGAGGCGGTGAGGGTGAGGACGGTCTGGTCGTTGTGTTCGAGGGTGAAAGAGATACCGGGGCGGACGGCAGCCACGTTTTGAACCTCGGAGAGGATGTGGCGGAACTCCGTCTCGTCGCTCTTCAGAAACTTCCGACGCGCCGGCACGTTATAGAAAAGCCGGCGGATCTGGAAGTTGGAGCCCGGTGCACAGACCGTCTCTTCGCGAGAGACCTCTTTCGAGCCTTCGAGTACCAGTTTGATGCCCCTTCCGGCATCCGCAGTGCGGGTCTGCAGGGTCACTTCGGAGACGGCGGCGATGGAGGGCAGAGCCTCGCCCCTGAATCCCAGCGTGGTGAGCTGAAAGAGGTCGTCCGCGCTCCGGATCTTGCTCGTGGCGTGCCTTTCGAAAGCCATTCGGGCATCCATCGGTGCCATACCTTTGCCGTTGTCGACAACCTGGATCAGTGTCCGACCTGCGTCTTTGATGAGGATGCGGATGTCCGAAGCACCTGCGTCCACGGCGTTCTCCACAAGCTCTTTCACGACTGAAGCGGGGCGCTGTATCACCTCGCCTGCCGCGATCTGGTTGGCGATGTTGTCGGGAAGAAGCTTTATGATGCTGTCCATTTGATCAGTTGGGATTCGGAAAATTGGTCGTTAGGAGCCGTCGAAAGTTCTACCTCCAAAGTTACGAAAAAATGAGGTACAGACCGAAGCACTTTTCTTGACCTGTATCTCGTTCGACTTCCGGCCCGTGTCTCGTCCGACTTTTGCCCCGTATCTCGACGACACGGGACACACCCTCTTTGGGGTCAAAAAGTCAGACTGATGCCGGAGAGGTGTGCGGGGGCTGCAAAAGGCAGGGCGTGGGGACGCTTGATTTCGACGAGCAGTGTCTGCATTTCGCGTGGCACGGGGTCGAAGTCGAGCGTCATCTCGTAGGTCGCTATCTCGGAGAGGGGCATCATCCGGAAAAAGGTCTCAGCTCCCGCAGTGAGGTTATAAGTCTTGACTTCGACGAGGTTATCGCCTTTTCGGAGCGGGAGAAGGAGAGTGAGTGTGCCATCCCCTTCCCTTTGGAGTGCGGCATCGACCGGAGTACCGTTAAGCGCCACAAAGAGACCGTCCGAGAAGTCGAACCGCACCGGTAGATTCATCGCTTCGTCCGCCGTGAGCGTGAGGCGGTGCATCATCCCGCGGTGCACATCAAGAGTGTCCCGCACTTCGTCCGTCCACGCGCAGTCTGTCTTCCCAAACTGCACCTTCTCCGGCGCAAAGTCGCCGAAAAGCCCCCGCGCAGTGCCCTTTTCCCACGTCCCCTTGGCAGTGACCTTGGAGAGATCGGGTCTATAAAAAGAAGGATTGGAAGTAGGGAGGGTGAGGCGTGCGCCATTGAGGGAGACGGTGTGACCCGCTTCGGCTTCCGTGTAGTGGAGCGTGGCTTTTTCTCTCGGCTTCGTCACCCAGCGGTAGCCGGACACGGCGCGGAATGAGGCGTAGTAGTCTGCCGAGGAATGGGTGTAGAGGGGTTCGGCATTACGGGCGTCAAGTACGGAGTCCTTTAGGATGCGGGCGGTGAAGTCTTCCGTCACGGGCGAAGGAAAGCGGAGACACACGACGGTGTAGAGCCCTTCGTCGGGTATGGAGGTGAGGGCGATACTGCCACAGGTCGCGACCTCAAACGGGACTTCCAGACCGCCTTTGACGGTACGGGCGGAGAGAGGAGAGGAGGAGAGGCGGGGGAGAGAGACGGACGAAGTGCCTTTTTCCACAAAGAGATAGAGACTTTTGCCGTCGGAGGAAAGGGTGGCGTTTGGGACAAAGCGTGCGGGTCGGGTACCATAGACCGCTTCTTTCAAGGGATCGAGGAAAGCGCCCATTCGCTCCAAGACCTCCCGCTCGTAAGGCACCACTGCACCCGACCCCATAGGGCCGATATTGAGGAGGTACTTGCCCCCGCCGGTGACGACGTGGATGAGGTCTCGGAGTTTTTCGGCAGCCTTGGTTTCCGCGGAGGTTGAGTGATCCTGCCATGAGCGATAGCCCCAAGTCTCGGGGAAAATACTGGCGGCTGTCTGCCACGGCATATCCATCGCATAGTCCGGGAGGGCATTGTCCGGCATAACGGCGAAGTCCGCGTAGTCGTTGCCCAGCCGACCGCTCACCATACACTGAGGTTGCAGGCTGTGGACAAGGGCATAGAGCTCTGCGCTCTGATGCTCGGTGAGGGATCCCATATCGAACCATATCTCGTCGATCGTGCCGTAGTTCGAGAGAAGCTCCGTGACCTGTGCCTTATTGTACTCGTGGTGGGCGGAAGTGACGGGGTCTGCGTTGTGGGAGGTGAAAGGCACGGCATACGGGTAGTGCCAATCGATGAGGGAGAAGTAGACGCCGAAGCCGAGTCCCGCCCTGTGACACGCCTCTGCCATCTCGGCGACGAGGTCGCGGTGAGCGGGGGTGCCGTCAAAAGAATTGTACTTCGTCGTCGCCGTCTTGAAGAGGCAAAAACCGTCGTGGTGCTTGGCGGTGAGTACGATGCTCCTCATACCGGCTTTTTTGGCCAGAGCCACAATGGAGTCGGCATCGAAGCTACCTGCCACGAAGTCCCTCGCTGCCGCCTCATACCAATCAGAGAAGTGTACCCCGAATGTGAGTATCTGTTCCGAATAGCCTTCCCGAACCGGCTCGCCGTCGAAGACTCCGCCGAAGAGGGAGTAGAGACCGTAGTGGATGAACATCGAGTACTTGTCCCCAAACCAGTCGGATGCCTGGGCAAAAGCGGAGAGCGGAGCGAGGAGCAGAAACAAAAAGGAAAGGAAGCGGAGACGCATGGCGTATGAAGGATATAGTTTTCGGTATTCGGGTGCAAAGTTAGCGAATAATACCAAGAGACTCCGAAGGAAGGTACGGATCAAAAAAATACTCCCGGTACGGGCTAAAAAAGAAAAATCGGTCTGTACCAAAATTTCTTCCGGTACAGACCGAGACCTTTCCCCTTCATAAGGGGTTTATTGCCTCATTAAAGAAGCGCGTCGATGGCTTTTTTGAGGGACTCTTTGCTCTGGGCACCCACCTTGCGGTCTACGAGCTGACCGTCCTTGAAGAAAAGGATTGTGGGGATGTTGCGCACGGAGTACAAGGCGGGCGCGTCGCCGTTTTCGTCCACATTGAGTTTGCCGATGGTCACTTTGCCGGCATACTCACCTGCGAGCTCTTCGATGATCGGGCTCACGAGACGGCAGGGTCCGCACCATACGGCCCAAAAGTCTACGACTACGGGGTTGCCCTTCTTGATTTCTTCGGCGAGGTTCGCGTCTGTAAAAGTAAATTCCATTTTTTAATGTGTTTGAACTAAAATGATTTGTATGACTGAAACTATTCTTCTTTCCTGTACGCTTAGAACAACCCTTCCGTGGGATTAGTTCACTTCCACTCTGATGTCGGGGATGGCTGTGAGCCGGTCGATGATGTCCTGAGTGATGCGGAGACGTCTCGACTGCGGTGCTGCCGTCACTTGAAGTCCGTTGGAGGTGTCGGTGATCACAAACTCCACCTCAATGTCCCCCTCCGGCACTTGAGTGAAGGTGTCGATGATCGCGTCCGCCGCTTCGTCCTCATTGAGCGCAAAAAGGGGCGCCATAATGCGGATTTTGGAGACCATATCCTTGTAGACCTTGTCGAGGAGATTGATGGAAGAGACATCGAAGTAGAAGCGGGTACCGTTGTAGGCGGGGTTGACACGCCCTCTGACGAGGATGCAGAGCCCTTCGCGACCGAAGCCGCCGTATTTGACGAACTGCTCGCCGAAAAGTGGCAGCTCTCCTTCTCCGTCGAAATCCTGCACCTTGATGATGGAGAAGGGATTACCGTTTCTCGCGGTACCCTCTCTTGCTCCGGTGACGATGCCGCCAAAGGTGACGTCTTTGCCCGCAAACTCCTCCCACTTGCCGATCTCGGCACCGTGCATATTGCACTTGTGCCTTAGGACGAGAGCGTATTTGTCCAAGGGCGAAGCGGTGAGGTAGAGCCCGAGGTACTGTTTCTCGTAATTGAGCCGCTCGATGTCGCTCCACGGGGAGGCGTGGGCTTCGAGGACAGGCTTGGAGACTTCATTCATCACTTCGTCGCCAAAGAGCGACTGTGTGGCCACTTGTGCGGCACCTTTCGTCCGCTCGTTGTATTTGATGAGGGCGTTAAGGAAACGACCGTCCTTGCCGTCGGTCTCCTCGAGGTAGTCTTCCCGCGTGAATGTACCGAAGCTGTCGAAAGCCCCGGTGTAGACCAGCATCTCGAAATCTTTCTTCTGAGAGGCGACTGAGACGGGTAGGCGCGAAAAAACCTCATAGACATCCGAGAAAGTGCCGTTTTCATCACGCTCCTTGAGGATGCCCGAGACCGTACTCGTATTGATTCCCTTGATGCCGAGGAGCCCGAAGCGTACTTGCCCTTCTTTATTGACGGAGAAAGTGCCTTGGCTCTCGTTGATGTCGGGACCGAGAACCGAGATGCCGTTCTTTTGGCACTCTTTGATGTATTTGCTGATTTCGTTGATGTCGTTGAGGTTGCGGCTCATAACCCCGGCAAGGAACTCCGCAGGGTAGTGCGCTTTGAGGTAGGCCGTCTGGTAGGCGACCCAGGCATAGCACGCGGCGTGGCTCTTATTGAAGGCGTAGGAGGCGAATTTCTCCCACTCTTTCCAGATCTTTTCCAAGATCTCTGCCTTGTAGCCGTTCGCTTCGCCGCCGGAGAGGAACTTGACCTTGAGCTTGGCCATCATTTCGAATTTCTTTTTCCCCATAGCCTTCCTGAGGTTGTCGCTCTCTCCGCGTGTGAAGCCGGCGATGGCCCGGGACAGAAGCATGACCTGCTCCTGGTAAACCGTGATGCCGTACGTTTCGCGGAGGTACTCTTCCATCACCGGGAGATCGTACTCGATGGACTCTTCCCCGTGTTTGCGAGCAATGAAAGAGGGGATGTTGTCCATAGGTCCAGGTCGGTAGAGTGCGACCATGGCGATGAGATCCTCGAAGACGGAAGGCTTCAGCTGCTTGAGGGATTTCTGCATCCCGGGCGATTCAAATTGGAAAACGGCGTGCGTGTTTCCGTCCTGGAAGAGTTTGTAGGTGAGTTCGTCGTCGAGCGGTATGCGGTCGATGTCGAGCTCCTTACCGGTGGAGAGTTTGATATTACGCAAAGCTTCCCGGATGATCGAAAGGGTCTTAAGCCCCAGGAAGTCCATCTTGATGAGTCCGGTCGACTCGATGACGCTGCCTTCGTACTGCGTGGCGAGGATTTTTTCCTTGGTGTCTTTATCCGTGGAGGTGCATACGGGGACGACGTCGCTTATGGGCTGTTTGCCGATGATGATACCGCAGGCGTGTACGCCGGTGTTGGAGACGGTGCCTTCGAGCTGCATGGCATACTTGAGGGTCTCGTATTCGTCCCCGCCGGCATCGTAGTAGCTCTTGAGCTCGGGAACGTTATCGATGGAGGCTTTGACGGTGATCTTTTTGACGCCTTCGATGCGGTCGGGGATCTGCTTGGAGAGGACGTTGGTCTCGGAGAAAGGCAGCCCCACTACCTTGCCCACCTGCTTGATGGCGCTTTTGGCGGCCATGGTATTGAAGGTGACGATGTGGGCGACGCGGTCTTTGCCGTAGGTATTGGTGACCCACTCGAGGATCTGCTGCCGTCCGTCGTCGTCGAAATCGACGTCGATATCGGGGAGCGAGATACGGTCGGGATTCAGGAACCGCTCGAAGAGAAGACCGTACTTAAGCGGGTCGAGGTCGGTGATGCGGAGGCAGTAGGAGACGATGGAGCCTGCGGCGGATCCGCGTCCCGGACCCACGATGACACCGAGACGGCGTGCGGCGGCGATGAAGTCCTGCACGATGAGGAAGTAGCCGGGAAATCCCATCGTGATGATGGTGTCGAGCTCGAAGTCGAGACGCTCCCGCACCTCGTCGGAGAGCGGGTCGCCGTAGCGCTCTTTGGCACCTTCATAGGAGAGATGACGGAGGTACTCTGCATCCGAAGTGAAAGGCTCGGGTATCTTGAAGTCGGGCATCAGAGGAGCATGCTCGATGGAGTAGACTTCCACTTTGTCCAAGATCTCCATCGTATTTGCGAGGGCGTCGGGTACGTCCGAGAAAATCTCCTTCATCAGATCGTACCCCTTGAGCCACTCCTGCTTGGTGTAGGGGTGGAAGCGGTTGGGATCCTCAAACGTCTGGTTGCGTCCGATGCAGATGAGCCTTTCGTGGGCTTCGGCATCGGCTTCGCCCGCGAAGTGTACGTCGTTCGTGGCGACGCACTTCACCCCCAGTTCCCGACCGAGGGCAAGGAGCTCGCGGTTTACGTCTTCCTGCTTGGGAAAAGTGTTACGATTGCCGCGGGGCTTGTCCGTCTTGTGTCTCTGGAGCTCGAGGTAATAGTCTTCGCCAAAGAGGCTTTTGAACCACAGGATGCTCTCTTTCGCCCCATGGAGGTCGCCCGCCATAATGAGCTGGGGAATCTCGCCCCCGAGGCAGGCGCTTGTGGCGATGAGCCCTTCGTGGAATTCTTCGAGGAGCTCCCGGTCGATACGCGGTTTATAGTGGTAGCCTTCGGTGTAGCCCTTGCTGACCAGCTTGGCGAGGTTGTGGTAGCCGGTGAGGTTTTTGGCAAGGAGGATGAGATGGTAGTAGTCTTTGTTGCGCGATTTGCCGTCGGCTCCGACTTGGCTTTTCGTTCCCTTGGAGAAGCGTCCGTCTTTGGCAAAATAGACTTCGCATCCGATTATGGGCTTGAAGATTTGTCGCTCCAAGAGTTTCTTTTCTTCGAGAAGCTCAGGCGTCTCTCCTTCTGTCTCAATCCGCCCTTTCAGCTCTTTGAGGGCGGAAGTGACGGGGTCGTTCTTCTTGGCGATATAATCGGTGAACTCCTTGATCCCGAACATCACGCCGTGATCCGTGAGTGCGAGTCCGGGCTGCCCGTCCGCGTAGGCCGCGTCCACCAGTTTGCTCACCGGGGAGAGGGCATCGAGGACGGAGTAATAGGAGTGGACGTGCAGGTGTACGAAAGGTTTTATCTCTCTGGGGTTGTCCATTAGTCAGCAGTTGGGAGTGAATTGTTTTTTTTGCACGTACCGAGATGATCTTTTCGATCCGTGCGGGAAAATGTTTTGGGTCTGTACCAAAAAGTCTTTTTGGTCTGTACCCCGCCGTTGCGGCATACACGGAGCTTAAGATCCGCGCAGTTCGGGATAGGTGCGGAAAAACTCCTCTTCCGAAAGCCTCCGGATGCCGAGCTCTTCCGCTTTCTGGAGCTTTGAAGGACCGACGTTTTCACCGGTGACGAAAAGGGTCGTCTTCCCGGTGATGCCGCTGCCCGTTTTCGCACCGTGTCGGGTGAGGAGCTCTTTGAGTTCGTCCCTCGATATGGAAGAGAAAACCCCGCTGATGACGACCGTTTCGCCCTCCAGAAGTGAACTTTCGCGGACGGGAAGCCCGTTTTCGCCCTCCCCGAAAGAGAGGTTCAAGCCCACCCCTTTCAGTTCTGAAACAATCTCGAGGTTCCGGGGCTCGGAGGCGTAGAGACGAATGCTCTCCGCGATCATCGGTCCGATCTCATCGAGCGCCGTGAGCGTCTCCGGTGATGCAGAGAAAAGGGCGTCAATGGAGCCGAATTCCCGTGCCAATTTGTCCGCCACGCGGGCACCCACCAGCTTGATGCCGAGGGCAAAGAGGACTTTATTGAAGGGCGTCTTTTTACTCTCCTCCAAGCTCGTGAGGAGGTTGCGGGCTTTCGCCTCCTTGAATCCGGGCAGGGTGAGAAGCTCCTCCTCCGTGAGACGATAGAGGCGTGAGGGGTCGTGAACGCGAAGATTCTCGGCAAGCAGGTGAACGGTCTGGGGGCCGAGATTGATGTTCATCGCACCGCGTGAGGCGAAGTGCTCGATCTTACCCTCCACTTGGGCGGGACAATCCCACTCGTTTGTGCAGATCGTGGCCGCCATACCTTCGAGACGATGTGTGGGGTGTCCGCAGGAGGGGCAGACTTCGGGCATCCGGACGGGCTCTCCCGTTTTGTCGTCCCGCATATCGACCTTCACGGACGTAATCTTGGGGATGATTTCGCCCCCTTTCTCCACAGTGACCCAGTCGCCATAGCGGAGACCGAGCTCCTCTATGATACCCGCGTTGTGGAGCGAGGCTCGCGACACGGTGGTGCCGGAGAGGAGAACCGGATCGAGCTCGGCCACGGGGGTGATTACGCCCGTCCGCGCCGTCTGAAACGTCACCCCCAAAAGGCGCGTCACCGCCTCCTCCGCGTCAAACTTGTACGCCATCGCCCACTTCGGGGACTTGGCCGTCCAACCGATCTCGTCGTGCACCCGATAGTCGTCTGCCTTGACGACGATGCCGTCCGTGGCCACGTCCAAGGCGTGGCGCCTCTCGTCCCATTCGTCGATGTAAGCAAAGAGCTCTTCCGGAGTCTTACAGATACGGTAATGCTCCGAGGTCCTCAGCCCCATTTCTTTTATCCGCTCCAAGCGATCGTGGTGCATGGGCGGGAGCCAACTTTTGTCCGGAGAAAGGAGGTAATAGAAGATGCAGGTGGGCTTTCGATCCGCGACGACACGGGCGATATTTTCTTTCGTTTTGATCGTACCCGCTACGGCGTTGCGGGGATTGGCAAAGAGTGGGAGTCCCTCCTCTTCGCGCTTCCGATTGAGCGCACGGAACGCGTCCCGGGGCAGAAGCACTTCACCCCGCACTTCGACGATGTCGGGGAGCGGGGTGTCGCTCCTGAGCCTTAGGGGGACAGAGGGGATGGCGCGTATCGCTGCCGTGATGTCTTCGCCCACTTTGCCGTCGCCCCGCGTCAGTGCCCGGGAGAGAAGTCCCTTTTCGTAGGTGACGGAGATGGAAGCCCCGTCGTATTTGAGCTCCGCGACGAGCGGGACACTTCCTCCGACTGCTTCTCTCATCCGAGAAATAAAGGCCTCGGCTTCTCCCTTGTTGTAGGTGTTCGAGAGGGAGAGCATAGGCTCCCGGTGGGGTACCTTTTCGCCCGCTCTGGACTCGGCAACGCCTATGAACTCGCTCCCCACCCTCTGTGTGGGAGAGTCGGGAGTGATGAGCTCGGGGTGTGCGGCCTCGAGTGCCTCAAGCTCGTGCATCAAGCCGTCGAACTCGCGGTCGCTTATCGTGGGGCGGTTCAGGACGTAGTACTCGTATTCGTACTGCACGAGAAGCCGCCTGAGCTCGGCTATGCGTTCGCCGTCCGGTGTGGCATCAAAGAGGCTCTTCATTTACTTGAGGAGGAAGGAGGAGGTGACGGTGATGGTGGCTGTTTTTTCGATACTGGAGGTGTTGAAGTTGCCGCCCCAAGAGTATTCTTCGTTGGAGTTCTTGCCGTTGATCTGGAAGACCCCCATACTGGACGACTTCAGTCCCGAGATGCGCGAGTTACTCTCTCCCGCGATCTTCTCTGCCCGCTCACGGGCATCGGCGGCCGCTTCGCCGAGCATTTCGAGCTTGAGGTCTCCGAGTCCGTTGTAGTAGTACTCCGGGAAAGAAGGCGAGACGGTGACCCCTTGGGCGATGAGGTCGCCGATGCTCTTGGAGAGTTTGTCTGCCTTGTACACGTCGCCGGTGGTTATCGTGACGCTTTGGGAGACGATGTAGCCGTCTCTTTCCTCAATGTACCGCTGTGCGGCCGTGGAGTAGTAACCGTTCACCTTTTCGTCCGACGAAACGGCTCCGAGGGAGATCTCCTGATCGGTTACGCCTTGGCTTTTGAGGAAAGAGAGCACCAGAGCCCTCTGTCGCTCGATCTCCCGGTAGCCCTCAAGGGGCGTAGAGGAGTGCACGGAGTAGGAAAAGTTCCAGACGGCGAGGTCGCTCACGAAGTCTCTCGAGGCCATTCCTTTGACGGAGACGGTTCGGGGACTGGTCTTAAAGGCGCGGATGGCGCTGACGCCTATGAAAGCCGCGACGACGAGGGCTACAGAAAAGATCGCTGTGGAGATGATGATGCTGTTAGTCTTCATATTTCCGAGTGAGAGTTAAGAGGTGGATTTGATGATTGCAGATGTGGTGATGGGGTCAGAGTCCCCTCCGCCTGCCGGTTTTTAATCTCTGATTGAGTGCCGAAAGTAGTATGGCATCAAGGTACAAATATACCTTATTCTCCCTTTTATGTCCACACCAAAAGGAGCAAAAAAAAGGTCTGTATCTCACAAGTGCGAGATACAGACCGAAGTTATCGTGTGGGTACGGGAGAGAATTTCTTTTTGGTCTGACCGAAATTTGATAGGCTCTCCATTACATATCTTCGAGCGTGAGGCAGATGGGTGTGATGTCGTATTTGGGTAGCATTTTGGCTTTTAATTCACTGATTCGATCGTAAAGCTTCATAGTGCTTTGACTTTGTAACGGCGGTTACTGTAACGGCGGTTACAAAGATAGGGCAAGTTTGGGACAGAGTGCCCCCGGGGGAAATATGCAGCCCGGTTCTTTCTAAAAAATGGGTACCTTTATAGATGGAGTCTTCGTCAAAGGCTCCGAAATGGGACTAACCCCGATGTACCGGACAATCAGACCGCCCAGGTGATGCGCCTTACAGATACTTTAAGATTGATATTTGCACTCTCCCTCTTTTTGCTCCCTATGCTGCTCCTGGCTCAAAGTCCGGGCGGCGTCGTCCTCCTAAAGAATGAGGGCGGCAGAGTACCTATCGAGGGGCAGCCGAAGATTGCTTTGGTGCAATTCGGCGATGGTGACCTCTCCGACTTGGAGGCTGGCTTGAATCGAAATTTTCTCGAAGTTGATCTCTATCTTTTCGGAGACCTGTACTCTGCGGAAAACCTCTCACTGCTTAAGACTCTGGGGTTGTATGACCGGCTTTTGGTGGTTGTGCTGCCCGGTGGCGAAGGCGATGCGGGAGAGATCGAAGATTTACTCCGAAAGCGCCCCTCCACACTCATCCTGACGGAAGGTGTCGCGCAGACCAAGGCGATGCGACGCGCCGTCTCTCTCTCGACGTGCCTTGTGTATGCGGAAGATTCGTCAAAGGAGACGCTCGGGAAAATGGCCGGATTACTGTCCGGTGAACGTGCGTTTGAGGACGTGGCGACAAAAGACCTCTCTATCCTTTTCAAGAAAGGTTACGGACTGAAGACGACGAAGATACGTTTGGGGTACGCCGCGCCGGATGAGGTCGGATTGGACGGTACGGTCTTGCAGAAAATAGATGCCATAGCGGAGGAAGGTCTCGGCGCCGGTGCTTATCCCGGCGCGCAGGTTTTGGTGGCAAAAGGCGGCTTCATTGTGTACGAGAAGGCTTTTGGATACAAGGACGCCTCGGGGCAAGAGCCCAACGACCTCTCCACGCTTTACGATCTCGCTTCCGTCACCAAAGCGGCCTCCGCAGATGCCCTCGTGATGATGGCTGTGAGTCAGGGTCTGCTTTCGCCAGAGGACAAAGCCTCCAAGTACCTCGATTACCTCAAGGACTCGGACAAAGAGAACCTCAGGCTGAGGCAGTTCCTCTTTCACGCCGCGGGTCTGCCCGCAGTCATCCAGTTTTATAAGGAGATACTCATAGACCCCAATTCCTACGACGACCCGCTCATTCGTCGAGGACGGTCGGCGGATCACCCGGTGCAGATAGCGGCGAGGGACTTCGCACGAAATGATTGGAGCTACCGGAAGCGTTTCGTTCGCCGGGACTCTTCGGAGCTTTTCCCCATCCGCATGGCAGAAGGGTATTACCTCTCTCCGAAGGTGCGTCCCGCCATGAGGAAAGAGATCCGGGGCGCTACCCTAAGCAGAGGCTACCGTTACTCGGACATCGACTACCTTATCATTCAGGACGTGCTCGAAGGGGTCTACGGGGAGAGTTTGGACGCACTCTTCAGCCGAAAATTTGCCCGTCCTCTGGGACTGCAGAGACTCCTTTACCGTCCTCTGCGCCGCTACGCACGGAGTGAGATCGCAGAAGGAACCCGTGAGCTTTTCCTCCGCAAACAGACCCTCCGTGGCGATGTGGACGACGAAGCCGCTGCGATGCTTGGGGGTGTGAGCGGCAATGCGGGGCTCTTCGGCAATGCCCGCGACCTGGCCGTCCTTGCCCAGATGTATGCCAATGGCGGTGTCTACGGTGGGCTGAGATTCATTGATGAGGCAGTATTGCGCCGTTTTACGACAGCGAGGGACGACGTAAGCCCTTACGCTATGGGCTTCGACCGTCACAGGGGGCGCGGCAAACCCGGCAATACGGCAGACGAAGCGCCACTCTCCACGTATGGACATACGGGCTTCACGGGCACCTGCTTTTGGGTAGACCCGGATAACGACATCGTCTACGTCTTCCTATCCAACCGCGGTGCCCCAACGCGATGGAACCCCAAGCTCAGCCAGATGGACATCCGCACCCGCATCCAGAGCGTCATCTATGAGGCTCTGAAAAAATAATCCTTTTCCATATCTCTCATTTTCCCGCCTTAATCCGAGATGCAATCCTCCCTTTATCTCTTTCTTATAGCGCTCTTCTTCCTTCTTTCTGTCCTCTTTCTGTATCTTTTCGTCAAAAATCTCCTCCGAAACCGGCAGCTCACAGGTACTCTGGAGTTGAAAGAGGAGGCACTCCGCGAGCGCGACGAGCGATACCGCAACGAACTCCGCCTCCGTGACGAAGCACTCCTTCTCCAAAAGGAAACTTTTGCCGAGCAGAGTAGGGCACAGGAAGACCGCTTTAAGGCGCTGAGCGAGGAGATCACTCAGAGACGATCCCGGGAACTCTCCGAGACGAACCGCTCCTCTATGGATGCCATCATCATGCCTCTCAAGGAGACGATTGCGAAGATGGAAAAGACGCTCAAAGAGAGTAGCGAGAGCGACGCAAAGCGCGAAGGCGCACTCCGCGAAGCTATGGACAATATGATGAAAGAGAGCAAAGCAGTCGGACTCAAAGCCGATGCCCTTGCATCTGCCCTCCGTGCCAAGCCCAAACTGCAGGGCAACTGGGGCGAAGAGCAGCTCCGCCGTCTGCTTGACCTCGAGAACTTCACGGAAGGCATCGACTACGAGACACAGGTGACGCTCAAAGGAGAAGCCGGCAACGCCCTACGTCCCGACTTCATCCTCCACTTCCCCGACGACAAAGACATCATCATCGACAGCAAAGTCTCCCTAACCGCTTTCACGGCTTATATTGAAGCAGAGGACGACGAGACGCGCGCCCTCAAGTCCAAAGAGAACCTCCGTAGTGTCCGTGACCATATCGACGAACTGAAGCGGAAGAAGTACCAGACTTTCGTAAAAGAGCCACGCAAAGCCCTCGATTACGTTGTGATGTTTGTTCCCAATGAGATGGCGCTCAGTCTCGCTTACCAAGAGCAACCCGACCTGTGGCAGGAGGCCATCGATGCGGGGGTCTTCCTCGCTTCTCAGCAAAACCTGATGGTCCTCCTCCGTCTGATCCGTATCGCGTGGACCCAAGACGCACAGATGCGCAACTACCGTGAGCTCTCGGAGCACGCCGCCCGACTCATCGAGCGCGCCGAGCGGATGGTGCCGGAGATGGAAAACATAGGCAAAAAGATAGGAGACCTCGAGAAGGCGTACAACGCTTTTGACAGTAGGCTGAGGGGCAAACAGGGTATCCTCACTTCCGCCCGCAAGATCTCCGAGCTTAGCGGCAAGGTGTCCCAATCCCTCACGTCCGCCACTGAGGAATAAACCCCTTCCCCGGATCCTCCCCTCTAAGTTTCTCGTTTCCGGTCTCCCGGTACTTTATCGGAGACAAAGATACACTTCCCGGGGCTCCTTCTGCAAGTCCGTTTGCGTCACGGAGGCTGTCTGCTTCATCCCTGCGTTCTTCAAGTAACTGAAGGAGAGTCGGTTATTGCACGATCTATACCCCTGATTTTTCCCTCGCTTTATTGCATACCCGGTTTATACCCACGCATAGTTTGGATCCGGATGATAGCGGACGAAACTATATAGGGACCTTTGCGTGAGAGGATTCTGCAGGATTAAGACCTTTGCCCTTTCTCCCTCACGCAAAGATTTCCTCCTGTGTTTGGAGTAAAAACGTGGTCGATCTTCTTCCTAATTTGACCGTCTACGGTTCCCGAGAAGGTCTGAAAGTACCGGCCGGAGGGCAGAATCTTATGCACCATACCCCGGCAGAGGTGGTAAAAGCATCCGGATAGTGCGACAACCAATGTACCGGAAGTCGGGCCTTTGGGTGCCGACTTCCGGTACATTCTTTTTTGGGGGGATAAAGATCTTCTCCGCTTGGAGGCAGAAGATCAGATGCCGAGTTGGTTGCGAAGCTCTTTTACACGCTCATTCGCGCGGGTCTTGGCACGGGCGAGTTCGTCGCGATCTTTGGGGTTGGCGTGGATCTCGAGGTAAAACTTTATCTTCGGCTCGGTGCCGGAGGGGCGGATGGAGAGCTTGGTGCCGTCTTCGGCGCGGTACTGGAGTACGTTGCTCGTGGTGGGCATATCGAGCGTGAAGACTTCGTTCTCTTCCACGAGCCGCCCTTTGAGGTTGGAGTAGTCGAGGACTTCGGTGACGGGACTGCCGGCGAGGTCGGTGAGGGGCTCGTTTCTGAACTTGGTCATCATCTCTTCGATCTCCTTGGCACCCGTGCGGCCGGGGCGCACCACAGAGATGTTTTTCTCTATGGAGTAACCGTACTCGAGGTATATTTCGTCGAGAAGGTCGAGGATAGTCATCCCCTTTTCTTTTGCCCAAATGGCGATTTCGGAGAGGATGAGGCAGGCGGAAGCGGAGTCCTTGTCTCTGACGAAAGAGTCCCATAGGTAGCCGTAGCTCTCTTCGCCGCCTCCGAGGTAAGTTTTCTTACCCTCGTTTTTGCGGATGACGTCGGCGATCCACTTGAATCCGGTATAGGTATCGGCGAGTTCGACGTTGTTTTTCTCGGCGATTGTGCGGATAAGGTCGGTGGTGACGATGGTCTTGACGAGGTAGGGGCTTTCGCCGAGTGTGCCGGCGTTGCGTCTCTGCTCGATCGCATAGTAGGCGTAGAGGAGGCACTGCTGGTTCCCGTTGATGAGGACATACTCCCCATTGCGGTCGCGGACGGCGGAACCGAGGCGGTCGGCGTCCGGATCGGATGCTACGACGAGCTCGGCGCCTACCTCTTTGGCGCGTGCGATGGCCATGGCAAGCGCGGCGGGTTCTTCGGGATTCGGAGACTTCACGGTGGGGAAATCGCCACTCACCACGTCCTGCTCGGGTACGGTGTAAACTTGGGTATATCCGGCTTCCCGGAAGAGGCGCGGAATCACTTGCCCTCCGGTACCGTGAATCGGCGTGTAGACGACCTTGAAGTCGTGGTGTTTCTTAACCAAATCGGTGGAGAGGCGGGTTCCGAGGATGGTGGCGATGTACTTGTCGTCCATCTCAGAGCCGAGGAGGGTGATTTTTTCGTCGGGACCGTCCTGCTTCACGTCCTTGATGGAGCGAATCTTATTGACTTCGCCGATGACGTTTTTGTCGTGCGGTGCGATCATTTGGGCGCCGTCACTCCAGTACGCTTTGTAGCCGTTGTACTCTTTGGGGTTGTGGGAGGCGGTGATCATCACGCCGGTCTGGCAGCCCAGTTCCCGGATGGCAAAAGAGACCATCGGCGTGGGTCTGAGGGCAGAGTAGAGGAACGCGTGAAAGCCGTTTGCGGCGAAGACTTCGGCGACGATGCGCGCAAACTCCTCAGAGTGATGCCGGCAGTCGTAGCCGATGGCTACACGGAGCTCTTTTTCGTCCGGAAACTCCTGCTTGACGTAGTTGGCCAAGCCCTGCGTGGCAGTTGCGACATTGTACCTATTCATACGGTTGGTCCCCGGCCCCATAATGCCGCGGAGACCGCCCGTGCCAAACTCGAGATCCTTATAGAACGCATCCACGAGCTCTGTGGGGTCTTCTGCGTCCAAAAGCGCTTGTACTTCTTTGCGCGTTTCGGGGTCATACTCTTCTGTCGTCCACGCTTTGGCGCGTTCGCGGACACTCCGGAGCAATTCTTCTGAGATAGCCATAGCCTTATTAAATATATGGTGATGATGTTATTCTTTCCTTTCTACAAAGGTAATGATTTCCCGCCAACCTTTCTACGCCCAAGCTCACCACAGCCTTTTCATCGCCACTTCTTCCCTGCGGATGCGAATCCCGAGGAGAATGGCGTAAAGCGGCAGACCCGCGAGGAGCGTCGTCCACGCGTGGCAGAGCAGCGCGATACCGATCAGCTCGGGAATAATATTGAGGAAATAATTGGGATGGCGCACGGTGCGGAAAAGGAAACTCCGGTCGATGCGCTGACCCGGAACAATGTAGAGCTTCACAGTCCAGATGTCCCTCAGTTTGTACATAACGTAAAAGAGGACACTGTACGCAAAGACGAGTACCGCCACACCTGCCCAAGAAAGGACATCGAATGTCGCCCCCGTGCGGTAAGCCTCATAGAGTGCGCCAAAGTAATAGGCGATGTGGGCGAAGGTGAGGAGGAGCGAATTGGTCTTACCGTACTGCACGGCACCTGCCTTTTTGAGACGTTTCTCGTTGTGAATGGAGAAGGAAAGCGAGACCAAGCGCAAGGCGAAAAAGCCAAAGAATACGATAAAAATGTACATCATAAGCGTTTTGTTGGTTTAGGTGAATGAATTTATCGGTGCGCAAAGGTATCTTTTTTGTGCAATACATACTTTCCACGTGCGCAATCCGAATACTCCGGTGGCGGGAGCGCTCTGCATGGGTTTCATTCATACCGAAAAGAGCTATCGGTTTTGGTACGGGTCTCGCGCTTTCGTGGGTCTGTACCTTTTTCCCGTCCCGGTACGTGACAAAAAACATTTTTGGCCTGTACGGAAGTCTGGGTGCGAC
>SFHG01000015.1 GCA_004555765.1 Bacteroidales bacterium | reverse complement strand
GCAAAAGTTTAATCTTACGGTCTCTCCGACCACCTTTTTTCTCTGCCTGCCTTTCGACCTCGTACAGTATCTCGGCTCGGTCGATGCTCTGTATGGTATCGACGTAGGGGACGATGTACTTGACTTTGTTTCTTTGGAGCGTGCCGATGAAGTGCCACCGGATGTCATTAGGCAAAAGAGGCACCTTTTCATCCAACTCCTGTACACGATTCTCCCCGAAAATCCTCTGTCCTGCGTCGTACGCCTCACGGAGTTTGTCCACGGGGTGAAACTTGGAGACAGCGACGAGACGGACGGAGTCTCCGAGCTCGCCCCACAGTGCTTCAAGTCTTTCTTTTATCGTGTCCATTTACTTTACTTCATAGGGGAAAACGTCCATAATGGGTGTCTCCTGCAACTGTGCGATCTCGTAGTCCGCCAAGGTGTCCTTCATCCCTTTATTGAGGTTGTCGAGGGCTTCGCGAAAATTGTCGGCCTGTACGAGCATCTGCACGTATTTTTTCTTTTCGACACCTGCTTTCTCGTCAAGGGAGATAAAGCCCACTTTCGCCTTATAGAAGCGCTCGGATTTGTCATCGAGGAAAAGCTCGGAGAGGCGGACTTTCTTGACCGTATCCATAGTGAAAGCTCCGCGCGACTCCATCAGCTCCGTCATCCGGGCTTCTGCGTCGGTGAAGGTCTCTGCGTCAAGCAGGTAAGATTCACTCACCTTTTTGAGCTTGCCTTCGGCACTGATTTCCTTGTCGTATGTGATTTTGCATTCAAACCAACTCATAATCTGTCTTCGTTTCTTTAAGTAAAACCCCTATTCCCCCTTTCTTGTTTTCAAAAATCGGAAATTTTCAGCCCCAGTTCGCCTGCAGTCTCGGAGAGGAGCTTGCCACCGTCGAGGCTTGGGCAATACTTCTGCACCACGGTCAGTTTGCCCGCGAGTCCGTGACGCACCAGATCCCTGATGCTGGTTTGCACACAGACATCGCCCGCGAGACCCGTGACGAAAATCTCGTCCGCTTCGTCCAAGAGGGACGGATAGGACTCCTCGAATGCGCTGTATGCTTCCCTGTCTCTAAGGGTACCTTTCTCGATGAAGTGAACCGTCTTGTCCCCGCACATCCTAAGTGCTTCCATAAGGACCGGCTCCACGGCCGCCCCTCCGGAGTACTTGACGCAGTGTACCGGCCAGATGCCGCCTTCTTCCTCGAAACTCATATGCCGGAAAGGATGGCAGTCCATCGTCACAAAGATATGCTGCACGGGAAACTCTCCGAGGCGGGAGGCGAGGTCACGCATAGCTTTCTCTGCTCCCGGGACAGGAAGCGTACCGGTGATAAAATCGTTTTGGGGGTCGACTATAATAAGCGATTTCATCGTTTTTGGAGAAGAATGGTGTACGAGACGATCCGAAAATCTTGCACGGACTCCGGGGAATGCGGGACACGTACCCGGAAGGTCACCGGACACAGACCGGGAGAAGTGCGAGATACGGACCGAGATTTTTACTTGTGTTCGAGGTGATTCTTCAGGGGATTGGCATACATCTCCAGAAGCTTGGTGTAGAGGAAATCCCGCTCGCCTTTGGCCTCTTTGAATTCGCGGAGCATATCGAGCCGATCCTCCAGATAGAGTTCAAACTTGAGGCGTTCCCTCTTGGAGTAAAGCCCATCCCCCGAGACGCTGCCATGAAGCAAATCGTAAGCGATGTAATTGCAGGGATAGAAGCGGTAACGGGCGAAGACGACTTCATCGATCATCTCGGCCACGGCTCTGTATTGGTCGTTTTTGGATAACGCCGAGAGCTCCGTCTCTTTCCCTTCCAAAAGGTTACAGAGCGGCTCGCCGATAGCCACGTGGATGCGGCCTTTGTAGCCGGTGAGACCGGTCTGCATACTTAGGAGGTCGCTGATTTTTTCCTCCTTCTTGTAGGTGCCTCTTGCTTTCTGCAGGAGTTCGAGCGCCTTGAGATAATCGCAAGGGTCATACTCGTAGGAAAAGGCAACAGGGACGAGGTTAAGTGCCCTAAGTGCCCTGACCGGCGTCTCGCCCTCCGGAGCAGACATCGCAAGCATCTTGAGGACAGACTGCTGGGTACGGTCATTCCCGTCTTTGGCTCTTCCTTCTCTTTGGGCAATCCACTGGGAAGCCCTGCCTTCGGCGATGTTGCGCCTCATATACAGGCTCAGACGGCGACTCTCCTCTATCATCTCCCGCACACCGACGGAGCGTTTGACGATGAAGGCACCCGCGAGACGAACCACGTCACGTATCCACGGGCGGAGCAAAAGGTTGTCGCCTATGGCTATCTCGGGGAGCGGCAAACCCGCCTCCATAAGGACGAGGTTCAGGAGGGCAGAGTCGAGGATGATATCCCGATGGTTGCTGATGAAGGTGTACTTCGTCCTGCCCGTTTGATCCAAACCGCTCTTCCCGGACGAAGTGTAGGAAAAAGCACTTTTGGAGAGCAGATCACGCAAAATCGGTGCCATAGCCGATTTCTTAACGTCCTTGATGGAAGAAATCTTCCCGAGGTCGTCCACTTCGCCTGTCTTCTTCAGCAACTGCGAGAGAAACGCTCCCGCCTCCGGGTTTGAGAGCAACGAGCGGACTACACCCGGCACCTCACTGTCCTCGAAAGGTCTTATATCGTCGAAATAACCGTCCTCTGTCTGTATCTGAGACATATCTGTGTGAATGAAAGTTTATGCATAAATTGGGCGCAGAAATCCGGCGGAAAACGCTCCGGAATCTCCGGAGACATTCTGCCCCCTGATCGGCACTCTCGGGCAAAGATACTTCTAAATCGCTAATAAACCCGTCTGCGACCGTCTCGTAAAAAGAAGAAATTTTCCGGCACTTGGAATCAGCATTTGACCAAGTCGGCAAAAATGGGTACCTTCGCACTCTGAAAAGTGTGTCCTCATTTGACCGGGAAAGAGCGGTGTGCCAAAGCGCTTCTTCAACCTCGGACGGATGGGCGATTTTTAAGTTGTTAGGTGCATAAACAACAGTAGAAAATAAATGGCAACATTAGACAAGATCAGAAGTAAAGCCGGGTGCCTCGTAATCGCGATCGGACTCGCCATGGCGGCGTTTCTCGCAGGCGACCTCATCAACGGAGGAACCACCCTGCTTCGCGCAAGGGGTATGAACGCCTTTTACGTCAACGGCAAAGAGGTAAACATCAATGACTACAATGCCCGCGTCGAACGGGTGGAAGAGCAAGTCCGCGCCCGGGGTCAGAATCTGGACGAAGCGCAGACCGTCCAGCTCCGCAACCAGGTGTATAACGCGATTGTGGCCGAGAAACTCCTGCAGGGAGAGGCGGATAAGATCGGACTTACCGTCACGCCCGCGGAAACCTATCAGCTCGTACAGGGCGACAATATCTCCCCGGTGATCCTCCAGAATCCGATGTTTGCCAATCCCGAGACCGGGGCGTTCGATAAGGTGGGGCTGCTCAACTTCCTCAAGCAGATTAACGCCAAGGACGCAGGTGCAACGCCCGAAGAAAAGGCTCAGTACGACAAGCTCCGCACTATGTGGTCCGATACCGAGAAGCAGGTCCGCAACTACGCCCTCTCCGAGAAGTACAATAACCTCATCGCCAAAGCCATCGTAGCCAATAAGCTCGAAGTCGACGAAGCCGTCAAAGCCGACGCGACCATCGCAGACATCGCCTACGTAGAGCAGAAGATCACTGCCGTCAGCGACTCGCTCGTCACGGTCACCGACAACGACATCAAGAAGTACTACGACGAGAACCTCGACCTTATGAAGACCGAGGCCGGCGCCGTGGCAGACCTTGTTTACGCCAATATCTCCCCCAATGACGCAGACTTCGCCGCAGCCAAGGCTGATGTCGAAGCCGCACGCGCCGAGCTCCTCAAGGGGGACGCTCCCGCACTCGTCCTCCAAGAGTACTCCGATGTCCCCTACAACGACGTCTACCTCACCCTCGCCGACTTGCAGGGTGCCGGCATCTCCCAAGCCGCGCTCGAATTCGTCACCACTGCCGCTCCCGGAGCAGTCTCTGAAATTATGACGGAAGGTGCGACCTACTCCGTCATCAAGCTTGTCGGCAAAAAGAACGCCCCCGAGAGTCTCCACGTCCGCCACATCGTACTGGCGCCGAAAGGTTCGTTTGAGGGGCAAGTGAACGCCGACTCCCTTTTCACCGCCATTCAGGCCAACCCCTCCGTCGACAACTTCTCCGCACAAGCCGCCGCACACTCACTGGATCGCAACTCCAGTGCCAACGGAGGCGAAATCGGCTGGCTCTCCGAAGCCATGGCGACACAGTACGTGAGCGAAGACTTTGCCAAAGCCATCTATGGTGCCCGGGTTGGTGTACCCTTCCGCTTCACTTCCAAGTACGGAGAGCACATCGTCCTCGTGAGCGAAGCCAAGCCGAATGTGGATAAGTACAACATCGCCTTTATGGTCAAGACCGTGGAAGCAAGTCCAGAGACGCAAGGTGCGCTCTACAATGAGCTCTCTTCCTTCCTCGCCAATAATAAGGAGGTCGCTGACCTGGATACCGCCGCACTTAATGCCGGCTACCAAGTACTCAAAAACCAGCGTATCTCGGCCTCTCAGCCGATGCTCGGCTACGGTATGCCCGGAAGCCGCGAAGTCGTCCGCTGGATTATGCAAAACAAAGAGGGTGCCGTCTCTCCCATTATGGAGACCCAGGGACAGTACATCATTGCCAAAGTCAAGGGGAAATACGAAGCCGGTGCAATGCCGCTCGAAAGCATCAAGGACGAGGTCAAAAACGTGGTTCTGGCCGAGAAAAAGACCGACTATCTCTTCGATCAATTGAAGAAAGCGGGCTACACGTCCCTTAGCGACTTCGCAGGCAAGACCGGTGGTGTCGTCGACACCCTCAACTTCGTCAAGTTCTCCACCCGGAGACTGGAAGCCGTAGGCTATCAACCGGGGATTAACGCCGCCGCGGTCTATGCACAACCCGGCAAACTCACCCCTGTGAAAGGAAACGGCAGCGTCTACCTCCTCAATGTCCTCTCCCGCACCCAAGACCCGAACGCGGCTACTCCCGAAGCCAAAGGAGCAGAGATCTCGAGTGGCTATGCGGGTATGGTACGCGCTACGGCCCTTCAGGAGATAATGAAGAAGGCGAAGATAGAAGACCTCCGCTACAAGTTCTTCTGACAGTCCATACTACACTTTGCCTGACACATTTGCGGGGTCAGACTCCGCACTTGCATAGGGCAAACAATCGATTCACTTTTGGTCCGTATCTCGCTTCCTCGAGACACGGACCAAAAATTTATCCCGTCACAGACCAAACCAAACGCCTCGGTCCGTATCTCTTCGACATGCGTCTGAGGATCCGGGAGGTACTCATTTTTTGGGTACCTTTAAGCCAAACAATCGCATCAAGCACCTATGGCACGTATATTCGGAAAAATCGCTCTCCTTTTACTCCTACTACTTTTCTCATCAATCCGCACCGAGTCCGCCACTCCGGTCGACGATTTGCCCGTCATCCCACGTCCCAAGCACGTAGTCCCCGGCAACGGGGCGTTTCATCTTCGGACAAGCGACAAGCCGGTCATCGATGCACCCGCCGAGATCCGGGTGCGCCTGAGTGACTACCTAAGGACGTGCGGATTGGTTCCGGCCGTAAGCAAAAAAGAGAAATCACTCAGTCACCTGAATCTCAGACTCAAAAACACACTCCCCGGGGTGTCGACCCCGGAGGGATACGTGCTGTGCGTCTCTGGGAAAGGGATAACCATCGAAGCGACCGGAGAAGCAGGCCTCTTTTACGGGATACAGACACTCCTTTCGCTGAAAGAGGATGGCACAGAGATTCCTTTTGCAGAGATCACGGACGAGCCGAGGTTCGGTTATCGGGGCTTGATGCTCGACGTGTCCCGCCATTTCTTTGACAAAGAGGTGATAAAGAAACAGATTGATGCCATGGCACGCCTCAAGCTGAATCGGCTGCACCTCCATCTCACGGATGCCGCGGGTTGGCGGATTGAGATCGAGAAGTACCCGCTACTGACCGACTTCGCGGCATGGAGGGACGAAGCCATTTGGGAAAAGTGGTGGGTCGGAGACCGGAGGTACGCAAACGGAGGCGAGCCCGGCGCCTACGGTGGCTACTATACGAAGGAAGACATCCGCGACCTGGTAAGGTATGCGCGGGCAAGACAGATCACCATCGTACCCGAAATAGAGATGCCGGGGCACAGCGAAGAAGTACTGACGGCTTACCCCCGGCTCTCCTGTACACACGAGCCGTACAAAGAAGCCGACTTCTGCGCGGGGAACGAGGAGACGTTTCGTTTCTTGGAGGACGTGCTTACGGAAGTGATGGAACTTTTCCCCTCCGAATACATACACATCGGAGGCGATGAAGCCGGTAAGGCATCCTGGAAGGAATGTCCCCTCTGCCGTAGGAGAATGAAAGAGGAGCATCTCCGTGACACCGACGAGCTTCAGAGTTACTTCATCCGCAGGGTGCAGGAGTTTGTGGAGAAAAAAGGAAGGAAGATCATCGGCTGGGACGAAATCACGGAGGGCGGACTCGGTCACGGTGCCACAGTGATGACTTGGAGAGGGACGGAGGGATCCTTGACGGCAGTAAAGCAGGGCAATAACGCCATTATGACACCCGGAGCCTTCTGCTACTTCGATCAGTACCAAGATGCCCCGACACGGGAGCCGGAAGCCATAGGCGGATACCTGCCACTGGAGAAAGTCTACGCCTTCGATCCCGTCCCCTCCGGACTTATCCCCGAGGAGGCAGAGCGCATCAAAGGCGTACAGGCCAACCTTTGGACCGAATACGTCCCAACCGCGGAACACCTCGAATATATGCTCTACCCGCGCCTTCTGGCTCTTGCCGAAATCGCTTGGAGCCCGATGGAGCAGAAAGACTACCCGGGTTTCAAGAAGAGGGTACTCAAGGCGCTGACCCGATTGAGGGCAGCAGGATACAGCACCTTTGATCTCGCAAACGAGGTTGGCAACAGGACGAAAGCAGTCTCCTCGGAACCCAATTTGACCACCCGCAAACCGGTGACTTATGCGAAGCCCTATGCCTCACAATACGAAGCAGGTGGGATGTCGGCCCTCACCGACGGCAGACGGGGCGGATGGAGCTATAACGACGGGTTGTGGCAAGGGTTCATTCCCTCGGGCCTTGATGTCACGGTCGACCTGGGGAAGAGTACGGCAGTGCGGGAAATCGGTTTGGACTTTATGCAGGTCAAAAATCCCGGGGTGTTTCTCCCCGAGGAAGTAACATTCTACGTCTCGGAAGATGGCAAGAGGTTTAAGAAACTGACCTCTATCACTCACATCACGGACGAATCCCTTCTGGTGGACTACAAAACCTACTCGTGGGTCTCAGAGGACGGAGAGCCCGTCATCACCCGATATGTCCGCTGCGAAGCGAAGCCGTACAAGAAAGGTGTCTGGCTTTTCACGGACGAAATCGTTGTTCGGTAAAGGTTCCGGAAAAGTACTGAGGGCAATCGTCTTTTGGCTATTACAAGAATTATTTCTATATTTGCTCTGCATTTCGAAAGGGAGACCTAAAGCAGATTTTTCCCGAGAGAGAACACGAACTTTTTACACTTCACATACATACACTTTTACACATACCATGGCTAAAGTAGATTTAGAAAAGTATGGCATCAAGGGTGCGACCGAAATAGTCTATAACCCCTCTTACGATCAGCTCTACGCTGAGGAAACAAGACCCGACCTCGAAGGCTACGAACGCGGACAAGTGACCGAGCTTGGTGCCGTGAACGTGATGACCGGCATTTTCACCGGTCGCTCGCCCAAAGATAAATTCTTCGTGATGGACGACACCAGCCGCGACACGATCTGGTGGACCAGCGATGAATACAAGAACGACAATAAACCCGTAACCGAAGAAGCGTGGAAGACGATCAAGAAGATCGCCACCGACGAGCTCTCCGGCAAAAAACTCTACGTAGTGGATGCCTTCTGTGGCGCCAACCCCTCTTCCCGCCTCAAACTCCGCTTCGTGATGGAAGTGGCTTGGCAGGCACACTTCGTGAAGAATATGTTCATCCGCCCCACGGAGGAAGAGCTCAAGGATTTCGGCGAACCCGACTTCCTCATCCTCAACGCCTCCAAAGCCAAGGTCGAAAACTACAAGGAGCTCGGACTGAACTCCGAGACGGCTGTCGTCTTTAACCTCACCGAAAAGATTCAGGTCATCATCAATACCTGGTACGGCGGTGAGATGAAGAAGGGGATGTTCTCCTATATGAACTACCGCCTTCCCCTCGCAGGTATGGCCTCTATGCACTGCTCCGCAAACACCAATATGGCAGGTACCGAGACGGCCATCTTCTTCGGCCTCTCCGGCACCGGCAAGACGACCCTATCCACCGACCCGAAGCGTAAACTCATCGGCGACGACGAACACGGCTGGGACGAAGACGGCATCTTCAACTTCGAAGGCGGTTGCTACGCTAAAGTAATCAACCTCTCCAAGGAGAGCGAACCCGATATCTACAAGGCCATCCGCCGCGACGCACTCCTCGAAAACGTCACCGTGGACAAGGACGGCAAGATCGACTTCACGGACAAGAGCGTGACCGAAAATACACGTGTCTCCTACCCGATCTACCACATCGACAACATCGTCAAGCCCGTCTCCAAAGCGGGTCCTGCCAATAAGGTGATCTTCCTCTCTGCGGACGCATTCGGCGTGCTGCCTCCCGTCTCCATCCTCACCCCCGAGCAGACGAAGTACTATTTCCTCAGCGGCTTTACCGCCAAGCTCGCAGGTACCGAGCGCGGCATCACCGAGCCTACCCCCACATTCTCTGCATGCTTCGGTGCGGCATTCCTCTCGCTCCACCCCACGAAGTACGCTGAAGAACTCGTGAAGAAAATGGAGGCAAACGGCTCTACCGCTTACCTCGTGAATACGGGCTGGAACGGCTCCGGCAAGCGCATCTCCATCAAGGACACGAGAGGCATCATCGACGCCATCCTCGACGGCTCCATCGACAAAGCGCCCACGAAGTCCATCCCCTTCTTCGACTTCAAGGTACCCACAGCGCTTCCCGGCGTAGACCCCGCCATCCTTGACCCCCGCGACACTTATGCGGACGCAAGCGAATGGGAAAAGAAAGCTAAAGACCTCGCAGAGCGTTTCCAAAAGAACTTCGTGAAGTTCACGGGCAACGAAGCAGGCAAGGCACTCGTAGCAGCCGGTCCGAAGCTCTAAGCTAATCTTAAAGTCCTATAAATAAAAGGCTCTGCCGGAGTTTTCGCCTCCGACAGAGTCTTTTTCGTTTGCAAACAGCCCCTAAGAATTAGTATATTTGTAGTTCCGAACAGGGGACGGAGGGGAGAAATTTTAGCGCCAACACCAAAACGACACAAAGATATGGTTAACGACAACAGCGCCGTAAACGTCAGAGAACTGAGCGAAGTCATCGAAAGGGAAAGCGGCTTCCTCGACCTCCTCGAGCAAGGCATGGGACGGGTCATCGTGGGGCAGAAACACCTCCGCGAAAGTCTCCTTATAGGGCTTCTCGCCGATGGACACATCCTCCTCGAAGGAGTCCCCGGCTTGGCCAAGACACTCGCCATCAAGACCCTTGCCGAGCTTATGGAGGCAGACTTCAGCCGCATCCAGTTCACGCCCGACCTTCTGCCGGCCGACGTCATCGGCACACAGATATACAGCCAGAAAAACGAAACCTTCAGCATCAAAAAAGGACCGATCTTCTCCAACCTCGTCCTCGCGGACGAAATCAACCGCGCCCCGGCCAAGGTGCAGAGTGCGCTTCTTGAAGCGATGCAGGAGCGTCAGGTGACGATAGCAGACGAGACGTTTGCCCTGCCCAAGCCTTTCCTCGTGATGGCCACCCAAAACCCCATCGACCAGGAAGGCACCTACGCCCTTCCCGAAGCCCAGAGCGACCGCTTTATGCTCAAAGTGAACGTCGGCTACCCCACGAAGGCCGAAGAGATGAGCATCGTCTCCTCTCAAATAGCCCGTGACAAAGTCAAGGTCACGCCCGTGGTGTCCACCACCGAGATTCTCCGGGCACGCGACGTAGTCCATAAAGTCTACATCGACGAAAAGATACACAAGTACATCATCGACATCGTCTTCGCGACGCGTTACCCCGAAGAGGCGGGGTTGAAGGAACTCAAAGGAATGATTGCCAACGGTGCGTCCCCCCGTGCGTCCATTAACCTCGCGCTTGCCGCTCGGGCTTATGCCTTCATCAAGCACAGAGGGTACGTCATCCCCGAAGACGTTAGGGCAGTCTGCCACGATGTCCTCCGTCACCGCGTGGCGCTCAGCTATGAGGCCGAAGCCGATAACCTCGTACCGGACGAGATCGTCTCCGAGATCCTCAATAAGGTCGAAGTACCCTGATTCGCAGGGAAAAGATCCGACATATGGAAACCCACGACCGCAACGAACTCCTCCGAAAGATCCGAAAGATCGAGATAAAGGCGAACCGCCTCTCCCAAAACATCTTCTCGGGTGCCTATCGGAGTGCATTCAAGGGGAGAGGTATGTCATTCTCCGAAGTCCGGGAGTATCGGATAGGGGACGACGTGCGCGACATCGACTGGAACGTCACCGCACGCTATGCCAAGCCTTTCATCAAAGTCTACGAAGAGGAGCGTGAGCTGACGATGCTTCTCCTCGTCGATGTCTCCAAGAGCGGACTCTTCGGCACCTCCGGGCGGACGAAACGGCAGCTCATCGCCGAGATTGCCGGCACACTCGCGTTCAGCACCATCACAAATAACGACAAAGTCGGTGTCATCTTTTACTCCAATAAGGTGGAGAAGTTCATTCCTCCGGGCAAAGGTCGGAAGCACGTCCTCCACATTTTGGACGAAATTCTGACCCTCGAAGCGGAGGAACCCGGCACCGACCTCTCCGAAGCACTCGTCTTCGCCAATAACGTCCAAAAGAAACGTGCCACCGTATTCGTCCTCAGCGACTTCATCGACGAAAGCGGTTACGACCGCACACTCTCCATCGTCCGCCGCAAACACGACGTGATGGCGATGCAGGTCTACGACGAGCATGAGGCAACATTACCGAGCGTGGGGCTGCTCACGGTGCGAGATGCGGAGACGGGCGAGACGCTCGTCATTGACAGTTCCTCACAGAGTGTTAGGGAGACGTACCGCCGTTTTTGGGAAGAGACTGAGAACCGCTTCCGCACCATCTTCCGCCGCTACGATGTCAAGTTTGGCTCTGTAGCGACGAATGCGGACTATGTCCCGGCGCTTCAAAACCTATTCAGTCGCAGAAGCTGACTATGACCAAAAGATCCTTCTTGTTTCTGCTCTCCGCCTTGTGCCTCTCCCTTTCCGCCTTTGTGGCAAAAGGGCAGACCCCGCAGGTGAATGCGAAACTCGATCCCCCAAAGATTCTCATCGGAGAGGAGACCACACTCGAAGTCCGTGTCTCCCACCCCAAAGGGACGCACGTGGAGCTAACCCTGCCCGCCGACACCCTTGTCACCGGTGTGGAGATAAAGGGCATCTCGCTCTCCGACTCCACCACCATTACGGAAACGCTCCAAGAGTACACCTATCACGTCACGCTCACCGCGTTCGACTCCGCCTCCTACGAACTCCATAACATCGTCGCGATGGTGGGGGGTGACATCTACCGCGCGCAGTCGGCACCGATACTCATCGTGAATACCGTCCCCGTGGACGTGGATCACCCCGAGAAATTCGCGGGTCTCAAAGGGCAGTGGCAGCCCGACTTCGTGTGGAAAGATTATATCGGCGTATTCTTTGCTCTTCTCGCATTCGTACTGCTTTGCATAGCGGCATACGTCCTGTGGAAAAAGTACGCGCACCGTCCGAAGAAAGAGGATTCCGAAGCACCACTCCCCGAGTCTCTGCGCGACCCCTACGAGGAGGCAATCGAAGGTATGAACGAGCTCAAGAGCTCCGGTCTCATCGAGGACAACCGTGTCAAAGACTACTACACCGGTATGACGGACATTTTGCGCCGCTTCATTCACCGCGTCTACGGCATAGACACGTCCGAAAAAACCTCATCGGAAATCCTTGAGGCCTTCCGTGCCCTCGGGGACAGAGAGAGTGAGCTGTCCCGAGACCTGCGCCGGATCCTCGAGACGGCGGACTTCGCGAAGTTTGCCAAGTATGCCCCCACTCAAGACGAAAACATCGGTCTGTGGCAGGTCTCCCTCGGCTTCGTGGAAGAAGTCCAAAAGGAAAAGGCCGGTGTCTCGGACGAGGCAGAATCGGAGAAAGGAGGAGGCTCTGACGTATGATCACGTTTGCACACCCGCTCTTTTTCCTCCTGCTCCTTGCCGTGCCTCCTCTCATCGCCCTCTTCGTGATGAGACTTCGCACCCCGGCCACTTTCACGCTCTCGTCCACAGGCGCTTTTCGCGGATTCAAAGCGACCCTTCGCTCGCGTCTGCATTGGCTGCCGGAGGCGCTGCTCTTGGTGAGCTTCGTCTTCGCCGTCATTGCCATGGCGCGTCCCCAGACCACCAATAGCCGCTCGACACGGGAGACGGAGGGAATCAATATCATGCTCGCCTTGGACGTCTCCGGAAGTATGCTTGCCCAAGACCTCAAGCCGAACCGCATCGAAGCAGCCAAAGAGGTGGCACAGGAGTTCGTTGCCTCCCGTCCGAATGACAACATCGGTCTCGTCGTCTTCGCAGGCGAAAGCTATACCCAGGCTCCGCTGACGACCGACCACGCCATTGTCCAAAATTTCCTTAGCGGAGTGGAGCTGGGTGTCCTTGACGACGGCACCGCCATCGGCAGCGGACTTGCGACGAGCATCTCCAGGCTCAAGGAGACCAAAGGGGAGAGTAAAGTGGTGATTCTCCTCACCGACGGCACCAATAACGCCGGAGCCATCGCACCGACGACCGCCGCAGAGATCGCCAAGAGCTTCGGGATACGCGTCTACACCATAGGCGTGGGGACGATGGGAGAAGCGCCCACCCCCGTACAGACACTCCTCGGCATCGAGTATATGATGATGCCCGTGGAGATAGACGAAGCCTCACTCAAGCAGATTGCAGACACCACGGGCGGGCAGTATTTCCGCGCCACGGACAACGAAGAGCTCAAAGAGATTTACGCAGAGATCGACCGGATGGAGAAGGTCAAACTCAAAGTAGAGAACTTTACCCAAAAGACGGAACTCTTCCCCGATTTCCTCTGGGTTGCTCTCGGATTGGCGGTCTTGGCGCTCCTGCTCCGCAACACGTGGCTCAAACGCCTCCCTTGATTTTTCCCCTCAAGCCTCAGCGCAATGAAGCTCCCCTTTTCCGGAATATATAGGATCTCAGCCTACCGAAAATCTCACACGTACCAAAAATTTCTTCCGGGTACGGGCGGTTTTGGGACGTGGTACGTACCGGGACAATTCTCCCGGTACGGGTCTCTTTCGGACAGGGTTTTGATACAGAATATCTTTTAGACCGAACTAAATGCGTTTTTTATACCCCGAACTGCTTTTCCTCCTCCTCTTGCCGGTACTGCTCGCAGTCCCGGTACTCTACCGTACGCACGTGCAGAGGAAGAAACTCAAAGAGTTTGGTCGGACCGACCTCGTCAGAGACTTGATGCCGGACCTCTCTTTGAGGCGGAAGTTGGGCAAAGATCTGATTCTTCTTTTTGCCTTCACCCTTATGATTTTGGCCTTGGCACGTCCTCAGATGGGCGCGAAGACCGAGAAAGTGAAACTCGAAGGCATAGAGATGATGGTGGCGCTCGACATCTCCAACTCGATGCGCGCCACGGACGCGAGTCCCTCCAGACTTGCCTTGGCGAGGAACATTGTCTCAAGAATGATCGACAAGATGAGCAACAATAAGATCGGGCTTATCTTTTTTGCCGGCGATGCCTTTGTACAAATGCCGATCACGACGGACTTCATCTCCGCAAAGATGTTTCTCGACAACGCATCTCCCGACCTCATCGAAGCCCAAGGCACCGAAATAGGTAAGGCGGTGAGGATGGCACGTCGCAGTTTTTCGAAAGACAATAAAGCCAAAAAGGCCATCGTTATCATCACGGACGGAGAAAACCACGACGGCAATGCCATCGGCGAAGTGGAAGCAGCCAAGAAAGAGGGCATCCTTGTGAGCGTCATCGGTGTCGGTACGGAGGAAGGCGGCCCCATCAAGATGGACGACGGCAACTACCTCACCGACGAAAACGGCCAGATGGTCGTCACCAAACTGAATACCGGGATGGCCAAAGAAATCGCAAGCGCGGCAGGCGGAGTCTTCATCCACGCCGAAGACGTATCCGGCTCCGTCAGAGCGATCCAAAAGAGTCTCGAAAAGCTCGAAAAGACAGAGCTCGAGTCTACCATTTACTCGGCATACAACGAAGTGTACCAGTATTTCCTTTTCCCGGCCATTTTGCTTCTGGTACTCGAGTTCGTCATCCTGGATCGCAAAAACCGGTACTTCGAGCGAATGAAACTTTTTGAAAGAAAGGAGCGCAAATGAAAGCCGAGAGACTGATCGCAGCATTGATCTGCCTCACAGTAAGCATCCCCACACTTTCCGCCCAAAAGAAGGTGCGGGAAGAGAATTGGTTTGGCAACCGCTATTTCAAGTGGGACAGGCTCACCGACGCCGAAGTGCATTACCGTAAGGCACTCGAAGCGAACTCCAAGGATCCGACGACGCTCTATAACCTCTCCAACCTTCTGTACCGCACAGACCGCGGCGAAGAGAACGGGAAACTGACAGAGACCCTCTACCCGATGATTAAAGATCTCCCCGACGATAAAGCGGCCGACGTGGCACACAACGCCGGCAACTCGGCGCTCAGACGGAAGGACTACGAGCACGCAGTGGAGTTTTTCAAGGAATCCCTGAGACGCCGCCCCACTGACGACGAGACACGGTACAACCTGGCTCTGGCTCAAAAACTTCTCGAAAAGCAAAAGCAGGACGAGCAGCAGCAAAACCAAGACCAAAACAAGAACCAAAAGCAGAACCGGGACAAGCAGCAGGACAAAAACCAACAGCAACAGCAATCCCCGAAAGACCAAGACCAAAACAAGAAACCCGATAAGCCCCAAGATAAGCCACAGCAAAACCAAGAAAAGGATCGGATGTCCAGACAGGCGGCCGAACAGATCCTGAAGTCCTTCCTCCAAGACGAGAAACAGACTCAGAAAAAGGTCGAGCAGGCTCAGCAGCAAAAAGGTGGCGGTGGGAATAAGAGAGAGAAAAACTGGTGATGAACGCATTCCGCAAACTATACCTTCTTTTTGTCATCCTCCTGTCCGTGACCCTCTCGGTGTCGGGACAGGACAAGGTGACTTTCAGATTGGTCACGCCCGACATCATCGTGGAGGGTGAGAACTTCAACGTGCAATTCGTCCTGAACGCGAACGGCAAAGACTTCAGGATGAGTGACCCCAAGGGGCTTCAAGTCCTCTACGGTCCCGCAGTCTCGAGCTCGACGAGTATGAGCTGGGTGAACGGCAAGAGCTCCCGCTCCGTCTCCAATACGTTCACTTACACACTCCTCGCGGACAAAGCCGGAACCTATACCATCCCCTCGGCTTCCGTCAAAGTCGGCTCCGCCACCTACAAGACCGAGCCGAAGAGCATCCGCGTCTATACCGCCGACGCTGCCTACGGAGCAGGTAGTACCAAAGCCGGCTCGGGCAGCAATGCGGGTCAGCCCCGACCGCAGTCCACGGAGAAGCTTTCGGCCAACGACTTCATCATCACCGCAAACCCCTCCAAGAGTTCCGTTTACGAGCAGGAAGGCGTCCTCGTCACTTTCCGTCTCTACTCCACCCGACCCAATATCACACTCACCAAAGCGGACTTCCCGCCGTTCGAGAACTTTGTCAAAGAGGAAGTAGCCTCCAACCCCACCAAACAGTGGAGTACCGCGGAGCTCGGCGGAAGAGTGTACTACACCGTGGACCTCCAGCAGGTCTACCTCTTCCCCCAAAAGTCCGGAGACCTGGACATCCCCGCAGGCACATTCGACCTCGTCGTCCCCGTCAAAGTGAACGACCCCGTAGGCGACTTCTTTGGCGGATTCCTCGATCAGTATACCGAAGTCAAGCGCACGGTGAAGAGCAAGCCTTTCCGTATTCATGTCAAGGCGCTTCCGGAGACGAAACCGGAGGGATTCGGCGGTGCGGTGGGGCAATTTTCCCTCACGAGCGAAGTCCAGAAGAAAGTACTCAAAACGGGTGAGAGCTATCAGGTCAAGCTCAAGCTCTCCGGCAATGGAAATTTCAGTCTCACCTCACTGCCCGAACCTCGGTGGCCCGAAGGTTTTGAGGCTTACGACCCCGAAGTCAACCAAGCCACAGATGTCCTCGCTTCCGGCGTCACCGGGACCAAGGAGGTCACCTACTACGCCGTACCCCGCTACGAAGGTGATTACACGATCCCAGCTACACCCTTCGCGTACTTCGACCCGGCCGTAGGGCAGTTCAAGACCATCACCATTCCGGAGCAAAAGGTACACGTAGACAAAGGGGACGGCACGTCCACCAAAGCCACGTCTTTCACCGGACAGGAAGAGGTCTCTTACCTCAATAGCGACATCCGCTACCTCAAGTCCTCGAACGGACGCACGACGATCCAGACACTCTCCGTGCCCCTGCTCTTCCTCTCTTATCTGCTCATCGCGTTACTCGCCTACGCCCTCTACCGCATCCTCCTCGCCCGTCTCTCCGGAGCTTCCGAGTCCGTAGAGAGCAAAGCCAGACGCGCGGGACGGACGGCAAGAAAGTACCTCAAACTCGCCGCCCGCAAACAGGCCGACCCCGATCCCTCCGTCTACTACGAAGCTCTCCAGAAAGGGATTGAGAGCTACATTTCAAATAAGTTCCGCCTTCCTACTTCCGAGCTCTCGAAAGAGCGGATTAGGGAGACACTTCTCGGTCACGGTACGAGCGAAGAGCTGACGAACGACGTCCTCAGCCTTCTCGGCGACGTGGAGCTCGCCCGCTTCTCGCCTCAAGTCTCCGGGGAAGAAGACCTCAGGGGCAAACTTTACGGACAGGCAGTAGCGATCATCGATGCCCTTGAATCTCCCAAAAAGAAGACCTCAAAATGAAACACTTTCTCCTATCGATATTCTTCATTCTCTGCGCCGGTACTGTGGGGGGCTTTGCCCAAGACAAAGATTCCCTCTACCTCCGTGCCTCGGAAGCCTATGGCAAGGCCGACTATGACACGGCGATCGCCTCTTTCGAGAAAATCATAGAGATCTCGGAGGAGCCGACGAGCGAGATGTACTACAACCTCGCAGGGGCTTTCTTCAAGAGCGGGAACATTGGGAAAGCGGTTCTCAACTACGAGCGTGCTTACCGGCTCAACCCCGCAGACAGCGACACGAAGTTCAACCTTAAGCTGCTCTCCACACGCATCGAAGACAAGATAGCGCCTTCTCCGAGTGTCGTCGTAGGCACTTACATCGACAGTGTGACGCATTGGTTCACGCTCCGCACTTGGGTCGTCCTCTCCATTCTCTTTTTTGCGGTATTTGCAGGACTCGTACTCCTCTATTTTCTTGGCGACAGACGAGGTCATAGGCTCGGAGGTTTCTATGGAGCCATCTTCTCGCTCTTCTTCTCCGTCTTCTGTCTGGTCTTTGCCTTCAAGTCGAACGCCTTCATTTTAGACACATCGGAAGCAGTACTGACGGCACCCGTCTCGACACTGAAAAGCTCGCCCGACAGCTCTGCCAAAGACGTGGCAGTGCTCCACTCCGGTCTCAAGGTCAGAGCGACGCAGAGAGTGGCGGACTTCTACGAAATCACGCTTGCCGACGGGGTTGTCGGATGGATCTCCGTCGATGCCCTCGAGTTTGTGAACCCCGGATTCTGACCCATCTATCCCTATTCTGAAAAATGGCCGAGAATCTTATCCCGATCGAAAAGAACTTCTTTCTCTTCCTCAATAGTCCGCATACCCCGTTTTTGGACAGCTTCTTCTACACGATCTCGCAAGCACATGTCTGGGTAATTTTCGGTCTGGCGCTCATCTTTATCTCTTCGTATCGCCAAAAAGTCCCCGAAGTACTCTGTTTCCTCCTTTTTATCGGTCTTCTCATCTTCCTAACCGACCGTATCTCAAGCGGTATCTTCAAACCTTTTTTCCAAAGGTTACGCCCCACGCACCACCCTTCTACGATGTACCTCGTCAAGACCGTCTTGGATTATAAAGGAGGAATGTACGGATTCATTTCGAGCCACGCGGCGAACTTTATGGCCGTCGGCATCTACCTTGCCCTCGTGGTGAGGGACAAACTTTTTTCCGTCGCCATCCTAATCCTAATGGTCACGGTCTCCTACTCCCGCATCTATCTCGGCGTCCACTTCGTCACCGATGTCCTCGGGGGTTTCGTCATCGCGTGTCTCACGGCGCCTTTCGTCTATTACCTCTATCGCAATGCGCGTCACGTATTTGTCCACGTTCCGTATCCGGAGACAAAGGTGCCGTATTTCAGACCCTTGGCACATCGCAAAAAAATGTTTACCTTGCTGGTGTGCCTCTTTTACATCGCCGTTTTGATTGTCTCACCGGCTTTGATGCACTTGTACCGCACAGATATCTTTGCCAGTCGGCTCTAATTTTTTTACTCCCTTATGCAAACCAAATTTCAAGAGATCCTGTCCCGTTTCCCCATCGAAGGAGAAATCACCAACGTCAAGCCCATCGGCAACGGCCACATCAACGACACACTCGGTGTCTCCGTACGGACTCCGGAAGGTGGTGAGGAGATGAAATACGCACTCCAGAAAATCAACCATAATGTCTTCAAGGACGTGGTGACGCTCCAAAAAAACATCTTTACCGTCACCGAACACCTCCGCTCGAAGCTCGAAGCAGAAGGTGATCCGGAGGCAGACCGGCACACGCTCACATTCCTCCGCACCAAAGAGGGAGAGAACTTCGCCACCTACGACGGCGAATACTGGAGGGTGATGCTCTTCGTGAAAGGCTCCAAGAGCTACGAAGCGGTGACACCGGAGCTGGCACACGAAGCCGGAGCGGCTTTCGGGAGATTTCAGGCTATGCTCTCCGACCTCCCCAAAGGAGCCATCGGCGAAACGATACCCCGCTTTCACGATATGGCGTTCCGTCTCGAAGAGCTCAGAGAAGCGGTAGAGAAAGATGCGGCAGGACGCGTCAAAGAGCCCGAAGTCCAAAGGCTGCTGAGGGAAATAGAAGCCCGCTCGAACGATATGCTTATTCAAGACCGGCTGCACGCAGAAGGCAAACTGCCCCTCCGCACCAACCACCTCGACACCAAGGTCAATAATGTACTCTTCGACAAGGATACGGACGAAGTGCTCTGCGTCATCGACTTGGACACCGTGATGCCGGGCTTCGTCACGAGCGACATCGGAGACTTCATCCGCACTGCCGTCAATACAGGGGCAGAAGACGAAAAGGATCTCTCCAAAATCTCCGTCAATATGGAGATCTTCAAAGCTTACACCGAGGGCTATCTCTCTACCGCCAAAGCATTCCTCACCCCCACCGAGATTGAGCTTCTCCCCTACGGCGGACGGCTCCTCACCTATATGCAGACCGTGCGCTTCCTCACGGACTACATCAATGGCGACGTGTACTACAAAGTAGAGGGACCGAAGCACAACCTCGTCCGCAGCATCGCGCAGTTCGAGTTTCTCCTCCGTCTCGAAGAGAAGAAAGAGGAGATGGACGCATTCGTCCGGCAGTATATCTGAGGTGCAAAAGGTATGAACCTTCTTTCCCGATACAAAGAAGCCCTTTCGTACCGACGTTTCAAGAAAAGCCTTCGTTACGCCTTTCGGGGTGTGACAAGGCTTTTTTCGTCCGAGAGTAACGCCCTCATTCACCTCCTCTTCGTCGTCGCGGTGCCGATCCTCGCAGCCCTGCTCCGTGTCTCGCTCGTTGAGTGGTGCATCCTCATCCTCTGCATCGGACTTGTACTCTCTGCCGAAGCTGTAAATACCGCCGTCGAAAAACTCTCCGACCGCGTTTCCGAGGATTTTTCGCCGCTCATCAAAGATGCCAAAGACCTCGCGGCCGGTGCCGTCCTCATCCTTGCCTCCGCTTCCGCCGTGGTCGGGCTGCTCATCTTTGGCAGGGCACTCGTATCTATGCTGTGACGAGACCTTTGCAGAGGGGCTCAAATGCAAGACGTCCGAAGGGGAGAGGGCGACGGGAGTGTACTACCCGTACACGACCGAGCCCGAAACACGAAAGCAACGCAGCGGATGAAGTATTATACAAAAGCACTCGTGACGGGGAGATACGGACCGAGTTCCTTGTCTCGGTACGTATCCCGATGAAAAAAGGTACAGACCGGAAAGAAAATTCCGGTCTGTACCTTTTTAGTACTCGGGGTGGCGTACCTTCCGGGCAACGATACGGTCAGAAGCGATAGCCGACAGTAACGTAGAAAGAGGAGTTTCTCGTACCGTCCTTAAGCGCGTTCTTCATGGCTGCACCGATGACGTCTGCATTCTCGGAAACGGAAGCATCTTTATTGACCACGTTTTTGAGACCGAGCTGATAGCCTGCACCGACGAGGATGCGACTGAATTCGAGACCTGCGCCAAACTGCAGACCGTAGTCGATCTTATCCATCACTTTGCTCTTAAAGGCATCATAGCCCTGGTTCTGATCCAGAATCTTATTGATGTTGTCCAGAGCGCCGTCGGCAGTCTTGTCTCCGGTGGTGATTTTGGTGGAAGAGCCGATACCGAAAGCTACATACGGACCTGCTTGGACAAATACGCTGCCGACCACGGGAATCGCGAAGCGTGCGTTCAGAAGGACGGGGATGTCCACGTAGTTCATCTTCAGAGCGGCATTGATGGCGTTGTCGAGGCTAGGGCTATTAACGAGGTCGATGATGCTCTGACCATTACGTACAGTACCGACGAGATTGGTACCCTTTTGGGAGAAATTCACCCCCGGTTGGAGCGAAAGTTCCGTCACGCCGAGGTCGAGGAAGCGCCAGTCGAGTGCAGCACCGATGCGAAAGCCGCTGGCAAGCTCCTGGGCATCAAAGCTGGTGAGCTTTGCACCCTGGTATCCGCCTTGGATGATGAAGCTCAAGTCCTGAGCGTTTGCAGAGAGTGAAAGGGTTGCCGCAGCAAGGGCGGCCATAAAAATTTTCTTCATATTTCCTGTGAATTAGATAAGTAGAAAAGCGTATCTCTTTTTACCTCATAGAGGCTATTCCCTCTTGGCAAAGGTACCAAATTACTCCCGGAGGAGACGGCGGACGCAGTCCTTGAAGACCTTGCCTCTGTGCTCGTAATTTTTGTAGAGGTCAAACGAAGCACACGCCGGAGAGAGGAGGACGACATCACCTTCCCCGAGCGAGAGTTTCTGCGTGACGATCTCGAAAGCTTCCTCCATCCCGAGAGCGTCATACGCGGGAATCGGAAGCCGGTCAAAAGTCGCGTGAAGCTTCTTCGAGTCTTTCGTGAGATAGATAAGCGCTTTGGCTTTCTTTGAGACCAAATCAAAAATGTCGTTGTAGTCGTTGCCTTTGTCCGTGCCCCCGAGGAAAAGGACGGTATGCCCGTCCGGCATGGCACCGAGAGCGTAGTGTGTAGAGTCGATGTTGGTGGCCTTGGAATCGTTGATGAACTTAACTCCGTGCCACGTACCGGCGGGTTCCATACGGTGCTCTATGCCCGTAAAGGACTCAAGCGCACTCTGTATGCGTCCGTCGAAAAACTCGTCTTCCACACCCAAACCGACCAGGATGAGACAGGCGGCTGCGACGTTCTGGGCGTTGTGCGAGCCCTTAAGGAGAAGCTTGTCGAAGTCGATCTCCACGCGCCTGCCGGAGAGCATCAGTATCGAAATCATCCGACCATCGAAATACGCCGTGGTCGAAGGGTCTTTCACCGAGAAAGTGAGCGGAGTGGATAAGCGGGGCGGTATCCGGCTAAGCAGAGCGGCAATATTCGGATCGTCGAGGTTATAGACGTGGAAGTCCTCGCGAGTCTGATTGCGAAAGACGTGTCCTTTCGCATCCGCATACTCTTCGAGACTGTGGTGGTAACGGTCGAGATGGTCAGGGGTGATGTTGAGGAGGGCGGACACATGGGCGCGGGTATGCTCCATATTGTCGAGCTGGAAGCTGGAGAGCTCCGTCACGTAGATGTCGTGCGGATCTTGGACGAGGCACCGGGCGACGGAGACACCGATATTGCCGCACGCCACTGCGTCTCTTCCGGAGGCGCGGAGGAGGTATGCCGTGAGGGTCGTGGTCGTCGTCTTACCATTGGAGCCGGTGATGCCCACGAAGACGCTCTTGCCGATGTGGGGGAAAGCGAACTCCGGCTCACTGACCACCTCCACGCCCGCAGCACGGCACCGCAGGACGACTTCGGCATCCAAGGGAATACCCGGGCTCTTGACGGCGCGTGTCGCTTTCTCGAGATCCGGAAGGATGTGTCCCCCTTCTTCAAAAGGGATCTCCCTTTTGGTCAAAATTTCTTTTGTGGCAGGCGTAAGTGTGCGTGAATCCGAGAGTAGGACGCGGTGACCGAGCCGTTTGGCGAGGAGCGCGCTCCACAGCCCGCTCTCTCCGCCGCCGAGTACGATAGTGTATTCCATATCCGTATAGAACTAAATCTATTATCTAAGTTTGAGGGTAATCAGGGTAAGGACGGCAAGCATAATGCCGATGAGCCAAAAGCGCACCGTGATCTTGGCCTCCGGGATCGGAATCCTCGGGGACTGTAATAGCGCATTGATGGATCCGTCACCGCGTTTCTGAAAGTGGTGGTGCAGAGGGGTCATCTTAAAGACGCGCCGCCCCGCACCATACTTCTTTTTCGTAAACTTGAAGTAACTCGTCTGGATGATTACGGAAAGCGTCTCCACGAGAAAAACACCGCAGAGGATAGGCAGAAGGAGCTCTTTGCGGATAATGATGGCAAAAACCGCGATCACGCCACCGAGCATCAGTGAGCCGGTGTCCCCCATAAAGACTTGCGCGGGGTAGGAGTTGTACCACAGGAAGCCCACCGTCGCCCCGATAAAGGCACTCGCGAAGACCACCAGTTCCTCTGCACCGGGGATGAACATAATATTGAGGTAGGAGGCATACTGTATGTGCGAACTGAAGTACGCCAATATCCCGAGTACCACCCCGATGATGGCACTGGAGCCGGTCGCAAGACCGTCGATGCCGTCGGTGAGGTTGGCCGCGTTGGAGACCGCCATTATGATAAAGATAAAAAGGAGGGTCACGTACACAAACGTGAATAGCTCTCCATTAGACCCGATGCCCAGATTCTGAGCCAAAGCCCCGTAATCGAGGTCGTTATTTTTGACGAAAGGTATCGTCGTCTTCAGACTGCGTACCTCTGTCGTCGCAAACTGGACGGTGCGCACCCCTTGCTCGTTAAAGACCTCTGCGTGGTCCTTGATGACGATCGCGGGGCTTGTGAGCATAGTCGTGGCCACGAGTGCTCCGAGACCGAGCTGAGCGATGAGCTTGTAGCGTCCGTGGATGCCCTCCTTATTTTTCTTGAAAACTTTCACATAGTCGTCTATAAACCCGAGTACGCCCAGCCAGATCGTGGTGACGATCATCAGAATGATATAGATGTTATTGAGCTTCGAGAAAAGGAGCACCGGGATGACGAGCGAACAGATAATGATGATTCCGCCCATCGTAGGCACCCCCCTTTTCGCCAACTGCCCCTCGAGATCAAGGGCACGCACTTCGTCGCTCATCTGATGCTTGCGCAGGAAATCGATGATGCGCTTACCGATGATCGTGGAGATGAAGAGGGAAAAAATAAGCGCCAAACCCGCCCTTGTGGTCACGTAGGTAAAGGCACCCATCCCGGGGACATGAATGGAGTTTAGGTAATCGAAAAGGTAGTAAAGCATTCGCTTAGACTGTGATTAAGTTTTTGACTTGATAGGGCGTGTCTTCTTTCGACTGTCGGATGCCGCGGACACTCCGGTGCCTGACACGGATTTATTTTGGTCAGACCGAAAAAAGTTTTTCGCCCCGTACCTGCATTTCCTTTGGCACAGACCGAAAAACTTTTTCCGGTCTGTACCCCAAAGGACAAGAAGTAGAGCGGTTACTGTTTTTGGGCATCGAAAACCATTTCGACCTCTTCCACGTCGCTGAAGTGGTGGCGCACCCCTTTGACCTCCTGATACGTCTCGTGTCCCTTACCCGCGATGAGTACGATATCTTTGGGAAGTGCCATAGTGCAGGCCGTGCGGATCGCTTCCCGTCTTGAAGTAATGCGGAGCGAGTGGTTCACGTCCTCCGGGTTCAAGCCCTCCCACATCATATCCAAGATAGCCTCGGGGTCTTCATCGCGGGGATTATCGGAAGTGAGTATGAGGATATCGGAGAGACCGGCTGCCGTAGAGGCCATTATCGGACGCTTGCCGTGGTCACGGTTTCCTCCCGCACCCACGACTGTGATGATCCGGCCTCCGTGGTGTTTTTGGAGGTCGGAGAGCGTCTCGAGGACATTTTTCAGAGCATCCGGAGTATGGGCATAGTCGACGATGGCGACGTAGCCTTTCGGGGAAGTAAGCGTCTGGAAGCGTCCGTCCACAGGTCTGAGCGAAGAGAGTACGCGGAGCACTTCGTCCTTGGGCGCTCCGAGAAGGAGGGCTGCACCGTAGACCGCGAGGAGGTTGTAGGCATTAAACGTGCCGACGAGCCTTGTCGTCGCCTCCGTGCCGTCAAAAAGCATATCCGTGCCGTCGAGGTGCTGCTCGAGGATGCGCCCTTTGAAGTCGGCATCACGCTTGAGGGCGTAGCCATAGACATCGGCTTTCGTATTCTGAACCATCACGGCGCCGTTTGTCTCATCCAAATTGGTGAGTGCAAAGGCCTCTTTCGGCAGGTCGTCGAAGAAGGACTGCTTGGCGTGGAGGTAGTTCTCAAAAGTTTTGTGGAAGTCGAGGTGATCACGCGTGAGATTGGTGAAGATCCCCCCGCGGAAGTACGCCCCCCCGATGCGGTGCTGCACCACGGAGTGGCTCGAGACCTCCATAAAGGCATACTCGCAACCTGCGTCGACCATTTGGGCAAAATACTTCTGCAACGACAGCGCGTCCGGAGTGGTGAGTTTGGACGGGATCTCTTCTTTGTCCACGATGACACAGACCGTGCTGATGAGACCGCTTTTGTGCCCGAGACCGTTGAAGAGACGGTAGAGCAGAGTGGCAATAGTGGTTTTGCCGTTGGTGCCGGTTACGCCGACGAGCTTGAGTTTCTCCGAAGGGTGGTCGTAAAAGTTGGCGGCCAGCTCGCCGATGACGGCATCGGTATGCTCGACTCTAAGATAGGCTACACCGGGCTTCCGGATCTCGGGGATTGTCTCGCAGAGAATGGCTTTAGCCCCTTTTTCGATGGACTGATCGATGTAGTCGTGACCGTCCGTGAGCGCTCCACGGAGCGCCACGAAGAGCTCGCCCGCTCCGACCTGACGGGAGTCGTTGGTAATCTTTTTTATCTCTTCATTGCCGTCGCCCTGAATGAGTTCGTGGGCGATGCCTTTCATCAATTTATTGAGCAACATAAAGTAAGCGGTAAGTGCTTGAGAAGTGGAACTTTTTTGGCGGTGCTGACTAATTCAATATGAGTGTGACGGAGTTGCCTTCGCGTACCGTCCGCTCCGGAGGGATGGTCTGACGCACCACGACGGCACCCTTGCCGGCGACAGAGACATTCAGACCGAGCATTTCGGAGAGGAAGACGGCATCGGAGGCGGACATCCCGGTGAGGTTGGGCATACGGGTGGTAGCGGGGTCTGTGAGTCGCATCTCCCTGACAGAGTCGCGGAGGGAATAGGTCACCCAATTGCCATCGCCCGGTATCTCGCCGAGCTTGATGCCCGCAAGGCGACTCGCCCGCTCCACATTGGAGAGCAGACCTCCGCCTACGCTTTGGACGAAAGTCGCCGTAGAGTCGGGCTTAAGAGCCTCCAGCCTGACTTCGTTGGACGTGGCAACCGACTGCTCAGCCACTGCACGCAGTACAGCTCCAGGGATGGAGCCGGAGGGATAGACCCCTCTCGGGTGACTGACGACGACGATGCAGGAGTAAATGGGATTATCGGCGGGAAAATAGCCGCAAAAAGTGACGTTATGCCCGTTGCCTTTGTACCCGCCCGGACCGAGCATCTGAGCGGTGCCGGTCTTGCCCGCGATGAGGACATAAGGCGAGTTCATAGCCTTCCCCGTCCCTTCGGTGACCACGCTTCGGATCATCATCCGTATCTTTTCGAGTGCGTCGTCGGAGGCTATTTTTTCGTTCACCACCTTAGGTCCGTTTTCGTAGAATGTCTCGTCGTCATTGGAGACTTTGGTGACCAGGTAGGGTTCCATCATCTTACCGCCGTTGGCGACGGCATTATAGAAACGGAGCGTGTAGATGGGGGGCATCTGCACCTGGTAGCCGAAGGAGATCCAAGGCATAGCCCCGTTTTGCCACTCTTCGGGATGGGGATTGATGTAGGGTTTGGCCGTACCCGGTATCTCGAGATCGATCTTGTCGAAGACGTTCATTTTGTTGAGCGCATCGTAAAAAGCCCTATTGTTGGAAGGCCCCGGCTTGCCGAAAGCGCGCATCACTTCGATGGCGGTGCCGACGTTGGAAGAGAACCCCAGCACCTGCTTCAACGTGATCTTACCGTAGCCGCCTTTGTGGGCGTTATGATCCACGATGGTCAGCCCTTTGCCGACGCGGTAGAGACCGTTCCCCACGTCAACGGTGTCTCCGGGCTGAATCTTCCCCGTCTCCAGTGCGGCGAGGAGGGATATGGACTTGAACGTGGATCCCGGCTCCAATAGGTCGGCGAGAGCGTGGTTCGTACGCTCCTGATAGTTACCCTCACCCACACGGTCGAGATTGGCTATGGCTTTGATGGCTCCGGTCTTCACTTCCATCACGACGGCGGTACCCCAGTCGGCGTCCACGCGGGTCAATTCCTCCCTAAGGGCGCGCTCCGTGATGTCCTGGATGTCTACATTAATGGTGGTGAAGACATTCATCCCGTTCTTGGGCAGACGCACAGGGTCTCTCACCCAGGTACCGGGCACAAAGATAAACCGATCCAACCCCTGCTTACCGCAGAGGACCTCATCGAAGGCGAGCTCTAAGCCGCTATTACCGTGGGTGATACCGATGCTGTCCGGATCTCTCTTGAGACTGCCTATGGTGCGACCGGCGAGGCTTCCGTAAGGCATCACGCGGCGTATATATCTCGTGGTGGTGAAGCCCGTCTTATTTTTGTTTTTCGTCCTCAGGTAGGGCATCTCCTGCATCGCCCTAAGCTCGGTGTGGGTTACTTCGCGATCCACGACCTTCCAGGAGCGACTCTCTCTTTCGAGTCCGCGCAGAAGGTGGGCGCGGTACGACGCCGCACTCCTGTCTCCAAAGAACGAACTCAGGCTCCGAGCCAGGGAGTCGACTTTCTCCATAAAGAACGCCCTATCGAATCCCCCCGCACGGAAATCGATGCGTGTGTCGTACCTCGGCACGCTCACCGCCAAGGGCGAACCGGTGTCGGAGAAGATGTTTCCCCTCACCGGCTGTGAGGGGCGGTTCTCGAGCTTCATATTGGCATTCAGGGCGCGCCAATCGGCCGCATCCACCGTGGCAGTCCATATCGTGCGCACGAGGATGAGGAGGGAGAGCAGGGTGAGGACGAGACCGACGAGGAGGTAGGAGAGGTAGGCCGACCGTCCCCTTCTCCGTACAGTGCCGTCACCTGCATCCCGTCCCAAGCCGTTGGCGTCGTAATCGCGGATCACTTTGTCTTACTTATTGATGATGATGGGCGGGTTCTTGGGGATGGAGAGGTCGAGCGACTCTTCCTGCACCCTATTCTCGATCGAAGAGAGCCTCCGGGCCCCCATCAAGGTTGTCTCCACGGTGATCTGCTCCATACGGAGCTCCGAGATCTCGCGGGAGAGGAGGGCCACTTCCTTTTTGCTTCTCAGCAGGGTGTAGCTGTTCACCCCCTGGGCAAGGAAAAGCAGGACGAAAGCGATGAGCCAGGAGGCGTTCTTTAGAGTAAACTTTTTCTCCAAAAACGTACCCTGGGTCACCTGCCAGATACGGTCTTTGACCGTGATATTATTGAGACGTCCGCCCCTCGGGACAGACTGTCCGTGTGCTTTGCTTGCCATACTGAAATCGTTCTTACTACAAAGGTACAAAGGATTTGGGTAAATTTGCCCGTATTTTTAATAGACAAAAGGACAAAAAGAGACGCTTCGTTTCCGCGACAGGAACAACACGCCGCACCATTTATTCAGAAACAATATGCAAAACATCCGCAATATCGCCATCATCGCACACGTCGACCATGGCAAGACTTCCCTCGTAGACCGTATGCTCGAAGCGGGGAAACTATTCCGTGACCCGAGCGAGATGCCGGATCAGGTCCTCGACAGCAACGATCTTGAGCGCGAACGCGGCATCACCATCGTGTCCAAAAACGTCTCCATAAATTATAAAGGCACCAAGATCAACATCATCGACACACCCGGGCACGCCGACTTCGGCGGCGAAGTAGAGCGCGTCCTCAATATGGCGGATGGCTGTCTCCTCCTCGTCGATGCATTTGAAGGGCCTATGCCACAGACTCGTTTCGTCCTGGGCAAGGCCATCGAGATCGGTTTGAAGCCCATCGTCGTCATCAATAAGGTGGACAAAGAAAACTGCCGACCCGACGAAGTCCAGGAGCAAGTCTTTGACCTGATGTTCAACCTCGATGCCACGGAAGATCAGCTCGACTTCCCCACCATCTTCGGCTCCGCAAAGCAGGGCTGGATGTCCAAAGACGGCTGGACGGAGCCGAAAAGCGACATCACGGATCTCCTCGATGCCATTATCGAGTACATTCCCGAGCCAAAGTACGTCGAAGGTCCCTCCCAAATGCTCATCACCTCTCTGGACTACTCGAGCTACGTAGGGCGTATAGCCATCGGACGCGTCCACAGAGGCACACTCAAAGAGGGTGAGAACCTCGTCCTCATCAAGAGGGACGGCACACAAGTCTCCAGTAAGATCCGGGAACTGAATGTCTTTGAAGGTATGGGGCGCAAAAAAGTCTCCGAAGTCCCCTGCGGTGACATCTGCGCCGTCATCGGTCTCGAAAACTTCGAGATCGGAGAGACCATCGCCGACAGCTCCGCCCCCGAGGCACTGCCCACCATCGCCGTGGACGAGCCTACGATGAGTATGCTCTTCACCATAAATAACTCCCCCTTCTTCGGTAGGGAAGGCAAGTACGTCACGAGCCGCCACATCCACGATCGTCTGATGAAAGAGCTGGACAAAAACCTCGCCCTCCGGGTAGAGGCCACGGAGTCCGCCGACTCCTGGAATGTCTTCGGTCGCGGGGTGCTGCACCTCTCCGTCCTCATCGAGACGATGAGGCGCGAAGGCTACGAGCTCCAGGTGGGACAGCCACAAGTCATCATAAAGGAGATCAACGGGCAGAAGTGCGAGCCGGTCGAAGAGCTCACCATCAGTGTCCCCGAAGAGTCCTCCAGTAAAATCATCGACATCGTCACGAAGCGAAAGGGCGAGATGACGATGATGGAGACCAAAAACGACCGCGTCATCGTCCAGTTCAAGATTCCTTCCAGAGGCATCATCGGACTCAATAATCAAGCGCTCACCGCTTCCAGTGGCGAAGCCATAGTGGCACACCGGTTCCTCGACTTCGAGCCCTGGAAAGGGGACCTCCCCGGTCGCTCCAACGGCTCCATCGTGACCCTCGAGAGCGGTCAGGCCTACGCCTACGCGCTCAATAACCTTCAGAGCCGCGGACGCTTCTTCATAGAGCCCGGCGACGAAGTGTACGAAGGGCAGATTGTGGGCGAACACACGAAAGACAAAGACCTCCCCGTCAACGTCACGAAGTCCAAAAAGCTCACCAATATGCGCGCCTCCGGATCCGACGACAAAGTTTCGCTCGCACCCGCGACCAAGTTCTCTCTCGAAGACGCCCTCGAGTGGATCAAGTCCGACGAATACGTCGAAGTGACCCCCAAGAGTATGCGGCTCCGCAAGATTCTCCTCTCCGACCTCGACCGCAAACGCGCAGAGCGGTAAAACCCGCCTGCATTTTCGGTCGTACCGAGACGCTTCTCTCGGTACGTGTCTCCCCGAAACTTCGGCTTGACCGGGAAAAGTCTCCCGGTACGTACCAAATTTTTCCCTATGGCAGGCTCTAAGTCAGACACCATACTGGTCATCCTCGTGACCTACGAAGGCACTCCTTGGCTCAAGGAATGCCTTTCGCCATTCGTGGAAGATCGTGAGGGGCTGGACATCCTCGTCATAGACAACGCCTCCTCGGACGGCACGGCTGACGCGGTGAGGCGGGACTACCCCTTTGCAGAGGTGCGGGAAAGTCTCGTAAATCTGGGCTTCGGAAAAGCCAATAACCTCGGTCTCGAAAAAGCCGTCGTAGAAGGGTACCGGGGTGTCTTCCTCCTTAATCAGGATGCCTCCGTCACGGCAGAGACCATCCGTACCCTTGCGGATCGGACGGACAGAGACACGACCATAGGCATCGCTTCGCCCGTCCACTACCGTGACCGGGAGTGCAGTGCCCCGGAAAAAGGCTTCGGACACTACTTGGAGCCGCTCGGGGCGGTCGATTTCCGGAAGGAGGACTTCTTGCAGCTGCCCTTCATCAATGCCGCCCTGTGGTACCTCCCGATGCGGACACTCCGCTCCGTGGGGCTCTTCTGCCCTCTTTTTGCCCACTACGGCGAAGACCTCGATTACGCGGAGCGCGTACTTTTCTCGGGGCAAAAGATCGGCTTCTTTCCCGACCTCCGGGGCATCCATTTCCGCAAAGACGAGCCCCTCAACCCCAAGAAGAAACACATCCTCGACCACGCGTACCGTCTCTCCCGGCTCGTACACCCGAGCCTCTCTCCCTTGAAGCGTTTTTCGGAAAGCGTCTTGAAGCCCGCCGTATTCTCCATCTCGAAAGAAGACGACTTCTATATGGGTACCGCCGTCGATCTGTGGCGCACCCGGGAAACGGCACGGCTCTGGCGCTCGAGACCGCCCTTGGACTTCGAGGGACTCAAAAGAGCCTATGGACGCAAAGACTTCGCCCCCGTCCTTCTCCTCGTCTACAACCGTCCCCGCCATACCGCGAAGCTATTGGAGGACTTTTTTGCCAACCCCGAAGCCGGACAGACCCCGCTCCATATCGTCCAAGACGGAGGTTCGGGAGAAGAGTGGGAAGAGGTACAGGCGATTTGCCAAAAAGCGGCGGACGGAAGGGGACTCGTCACCTTCACCCAAAACGCGGAAAATAAGGGTCTTGCCGAGAACGTCACTTCGAGCGTCACCCGTCTCTTCCGTCAGTACGACCGCCTCATCGTCCTCGAAGACGACCTCCGACTCTCCCCCTACTTCCTCCGCTGGATGAACGACGTCCTCGAACTGTACGAAGGGGTTCCCGAGGTGGCGCACGTCCATGCAGGAACTTTTTACGCGTCGGGAGAGCTGAGGAACAACCACCTCCTCCGCTTCGCCGGCAGCTGGGGCTGGGCGACGTGGCGGGACAGGTGGGAAAAATACTGGGAACCGGACGGGCTGAAGCTCCTGAGAGCCGTCGAGGCACAGCCGGAGCTCAAGGCACACTTCGACTACGGAGGGTTTCAGAAATTCACGCGGATGCTCCGCCGTCAGACGCTGGGTGAGAATAATTCGTGGGCGGTGCGTTGGCACGCCTCGCTTTTGCTCCACGGTCTCCTCTCCGTAAACTCCTCGCCCGCCCTCGTCCGTAATGCCGGCTTCGACGGCACCGGCGTTCACTCCTCGGGGGATGACCGTTACCACACCGCTGTCTCACCCTACCCTCTCTATGCCGAGAAGCGCCCTCCCGTCGAAGACGAAGAGGCCTACGGGATTCTAAAGAGGTACTACACGTGGCACAATAATAAAGCCGCTAAAGGCTACTACAAACTCAAAGAGCTGTGGCGGAGACTTTTCGGATGAAGCGGTTTTCCGTCCGCCAGTCGCTCTCGGCTATGAAAGTGGGGACGGACGGCACACTCCTCGGAGCCCTCGGAGGGGATCTCGCGCTTCGGCAAAAAGCCGCCCGCATCCTCGACATCGGCACCGGCACCGGTCTCATCGCCCTGATGGCGGCACAGAAGACAGAACCCCTTCACGCCCACATCGTCGGCATCGAGACAGACCACGCCTCATTTGAGGAAGCACGGGACAATGTCCTCGCGTCGCCTTTCCGTGACCGGATCGAAGTCATCGAGGGCGATTTTCTCCACTATCTCGCGGAGAAGCCATTCGACCTCATCCTCTCCAATCCCCCCTACTTCACCGCCACCCACGGCTCGGAGGACGAAAGGCGGACGCTTGCCCGGCACTTTGGTCGCCTCACCCCCTTCTCCTTGCTCCTGAAGTCTTCGGAAATGCTTGGGGATGACGGTCGGGTGATGATGATTTTTCCCACCAATATTCTCGGGGACTTTTCCGCTGCCGCAGAGCGTGCCGGTCTTCGTATTCTCTCGCAGACGATGATTCATACCACTCCGCGGAAGTCTCCGAAGCGCGTCGTCGCCACCTTTGGACACAAAGGGGACTCTTCACACCTTGAGCGGTTGTCTTCGGAGGATGGTGCCTGTTCTTTGCCCTCAGAGGAAACGCTCACGATACTTGACGAACTCGGAGCTTACACCCCGGGGTACCGCGCCCTCCTCTCCCCGTTTCTCACCATCTTCTGACCCTCCTTCCACTTTCTCGCACACCACAAATATTCGGCACCGGCAGGCAAAAGGGCTCATCTCATTACCGCAAATACACTGACTTAATTCCCCGGAAATAAAGGTTTAGAAGTAGCCGGACAAAAACGTATATACCTTTTTCAGAAAATCTATCCCCAAGGTTCAAGAAAAGGCGAAACAGCGTGAATGATTTGTGAGTCAGTCGGTTCTGTTTTTTGAGCCTTTCGACGCAAAACCTCGAAAAGACGGGGTTATACCAACTTCGGACAGAGCAACGTTACCAAAACATTACCACCTCCTTTGCAAGTGAGGATTGGGAAAAGCGGTAACGAACAGTGCAGAATCCGACCTGAACTTCGGGAACTACCTCCTTGCAAAGGTACTTCGATGAAAGGAAACAGGCAAATAAATTGCGGACTGTTTCTTTACCATTGAACGACAATGTTTTGCATAGCAACAAATAACCTGACAATGAATAGTTTTGTAAACCGTAAAAAGTCAGAGTTATGCGTAGTACGTTTAAGGTTCTGTTCTACCTCAAAAAGAACGCCCCCAAGAAGAACGGTTCCGTTCCCGTGATGTGCCGTATCACCATAGACGGTACGATAGCCCAGTTCAGTTGCAAATGCGACATCCTTCCCGACTTGTGGGACATCAAGAGCAACCGTGCTTCGGGCAAAAGTACCGTGGCGTTGGAAACCAATCGTTTCTTAGACAAGATACGTGTCGGTATCAATGCCAAATACAAGGAGATAGCCGAGCGGGATAACTATGTCACTGCCGAGAAAGTGAAGAACGCTTTCTTGGGCTTGGAAATGCGGCATGAAACCTTGCTGAAAGTCTTTGCCCAGCACAATGAGGACTTTTTCAAACAGGTCGATGCAGGCTTGCGATGCCCATCCACCTACCACAAGTATTGCACGGTCTATAAGCATTTGGAGGAGTTCATCAAGAACCGCTACCGTGTCAGCGACATTGCTTTGAAAGAACTCACTCCGGCTTTCATTACCGACTTTGACATCTTCCTGCGCACCGAAAAGCAATGCTGTAACAACACGGTATGGATTTACATGATGCCCCTGCGCCGTATGATTACCATTGCCCAGAATCACGGATGGATAGTTCGTGACCCGTTCGTGGATTACAGCATATCCGCCGAGAGTACCGACAGGGACTATCTGACCAAGGATGAAATCCGCAGGCTGTTGGATTTGAAATTCAGGCGTAAATCAATGGAACTTGCTCGGGATTTGTATGTTTTCTGTTGCTTTACAGGCTTGTCCTTTACCGATATGAAGAACCTGACCAAAGATAACCTTCAGACTTCCTTTGACGGTAAACTCTGGATTATGACCAAGCGACAAAAGACAGGTGTGGAGTCCAATATCATGCTTTTGGATATTCCGAAGCAGATTATCGAGAAGTACGATGGCATGGCGAAGGAGGATTACCTCCTGCCCGTTCCGCAGTATATTACCGCCTGCAAGAACATCAAGAAAATCATCGGACTCTGCGGTATCGAAAAAGAGATTACGTGGCATACCAGCCGCCATACTATGGCGACGGAAATCTGCCTGACCAACGGCGTTCCCATTGAGACCCTTTCCAAGATGCTCGGACACACGAACATCCGCACCACGCAGATTTATGCCAAAATCACCCACGAAAAGGAGAGTCGGGACATGGCGGCACTCTCCGACAAACTGAGTAAGATAGAGCAGTTCAATGGTATCACTATATAAAAGGAGGACGAACGATGAAAAGAGAAATCATAACCATTGGAGAGAATGGAAAGGTACATATCCCGACAGCTCCCGTTTGGATGTCGGCTTGCGAAATAGCCTCCTTGTTCGGCGTATTCTCCGGCAAGGTAAACAGCCACATCAAGTCTATCTTCAAAGAGGGCTTGCTCAGGGAAGATGAGGTAATGCAAACGCTATTGTTTAGGGATCGTGCGGTGGATTTATACAACCTTGAAATGATTACGATGCTGTCATTTCGCTTTGCTTCTCCACAGGCAAAGAGTTTCCGTCAATGGATAATCGGAAGACTGACCGAAAAGAAGAGAACAAGTCCTCCATTACTTGTGTGTTATGGCAAAGGAGGATGGTACAACTGAATATGAGAACAGGCAGTAAGACAAGAGTTTCTTACTGCCTGTTTCTCTGTCAAGGCTTCTCAAACCGAGGGCGATAATTCTCTTGCAACAGTTTTTCCACATCTTCTTCCCGGTAGAGTACCTTTCCGCCTAACTTAACAAAGGAGATTCTTCCCATGTTGCGATAATCCTGCAACGTGCGCCGGTTGATATGCAACAGGCGGGACAGTTCATCGTCCG
>SFHG01000080.1 GCA_004555765.1 Bacteroidales bacterium | reverse complement strand
CAGCGACGCCGCGTGAGGGAAGAAGGTCTTCGGATTGTAAACCTCTGTTGTCAGGGACGATAATGACGGTACCTGACGAGGAAGCCACGGCTAACTACGTGCCAGCAGCCGCGGTAAAACGTAGGGTGCAAGCGTTGTCCGGAATTACTGGGTGTAAAGGGAGCGCAGGCGGATTGGCAAGTTGGGAGTGAAATCTATGGGCTCAACCCATAAATTGCTTTCAAAACTGTCAGTCTTGAGTGGTGTAGAGGTAGGCGGAATTCCCGGTGTAGCGGTGGAATGCGTAGATATCGGGAGGAACACCAGTGGCGAAGGCGGCTTCCTGGCACACAACTGACGCTCATGTGCGAAAGCCAGGGCAGCGAACGGGATTAGATACCCCGGTAGTCCTGGCCGTAAACGATGGATACTGGGTGTGGGTGAAGCAGTTCATCCGTGCCGTAGTTAACGCGTTAAGTATCCCGCCTGGGGACTACGGTCGCAAGACTGAAACTCAAAGGAATTGACGGGGGCCCGCACAAGCGGTGGAGCACGTGGTTTAATTCGATGCAAACCGAAGAACCTTACCTGGGTTTGACATACAAGTGGTACTGACTTGAAAGAGAAGGGACTGCAGCTTGCTGCAGAGCTTGAACAGGTGCTGCATGGCTGTCGTCAGCTCGTGTCGTGAGATGTTGGGTTAAGTCCCGCAACGAGCGCAACCCCTATGTCCAGTTGCTAACAAGTGAAGTTGAGCACTCTGGAGAGACTGCCGCCGACAAGGCGGAGGAAGGTGGGGATGACGTCAAGTCATCATGGCCTTTATGCCCAGGGCGACACACGTGCTACAATGGCCGGCACAGAAGGCAGCTTGCTAGTGATAGTTGGCGAATCCTTAAAAGCCGGTCCCAGTTCGGATTGTAGTCTGCAACCCGACTACATGAAGCCGGAATCGCTAGTAATCGCAGATCAGCCAAGCTGCGGTGAATACGTTCCCGGGCCTTGTACACACCGCCCGTCACACCACCCGAGTTGGGGGCACCCGAAGCCGCAGGCTTAACCCGTAAGGGAAAGAAGCGTCTAAGGTGCGCCGAGTAAGGGGGGTGAAGTCGTAACAAGGTAGCCGTACCGGAAGGTGCGGCTGGATCACCTCCTTTCTAAGGAGCAGCCGCGTAAAGCGGCAGCTAAACAAATGAGCTAAATCTTTTAGTGAGACAAAATACTGTTGTGGACCTTTTGCTTTCTCATTCTTTTTGTGGTGCACGAACCATGACAAAAAGCCCTTCAAAACCGCAGGTTTTGAAGCCGGAAACTCCCAAACGTAAAATCCGCCGGTTAGATGCGTCAGCTGCGAAGCGACAGCGCCTCGGCTGGAGCGGAATCGTATATCGATACGTTGGAGCGAAAGGCGAGGCGCCGTCGCGAAGTATAAGTGAGATAGGAAATCTTCAGATTTCCGTAATCGAACTTAGGATGTTCATCAGATGGCGCATCTAACCGGCGGCAACTGGGTGAATAAAGGATTTATGAGGTTAAGGTACAACATAGCACGAGGGGAATGCCTTGGCGCTGAATGCCGAAGAAAGACGTAGCAAGCTGCGAAAAGCCGCGGTAAGGAGCAAGCATCCATTGACCCGCGGATCTCTGAATGGGGCAACCTTCACAGGGCAACCTGTGAGCCCGTTAAGCGGGCGGCAACCCGGAGAAGTGAAACATCTCAGTACCCGGAGGAAAAGAAATCGTAAGAGATACCCCAAGTAGTGGTGAGCGAAAGGGGCAAAGCCTAAACCAACTGCATGCCAAGCCTGCAGGCGTTGTGCAGCTGGGGTCGAGGGATCTGTCGCGGAGTCCTGCAGAACTCCAAAAGAGTTACAAAACTTTTTTATAACCGAATCGAGTTGGAAAATCGAGCCAAAGACGGTGAAAGCCCAGTAAGTGAAATAAAAAAGCCTCTTAGACAGACACCCAAGTAATGCGGAGCACGTGAAATTCCGTACGAATCCGGGCCGACCACGGTCCAAGGCTAAACACATTCAGCGACCGATAGTGAAACAGTACCGAGAGGGAAAGGTGAAAAGCACCCCTGACGGGGAGTGAAACAGACCTGAAACCTCGTGCTAACAAGCAGAGGGAGCTCCTTAGGGAGTGACCTCGTGCCTCTTGGAAAATGAGCCGTCGAGTTATAGTACGTGGCAAAGTTAAAAACTACAAGGTTTGAAGCTGCAGCGAAAGCGAGTCTGAACAGGGCGCAAGTCACATGCTATAGACCCGAAGCCATACGATCTATCCATGTCCAGATTGAAGACCGGGTAACACCGGTTGGAGGATCGAACCACAGCCTGTTGAAAAAGGCCTGGATGAGGTGTGGATAGGAGTGAAAAGCTAATCGAGTATGGTGATAGCTGGTTCTCCCCGAAATGCATTGAGGTGCAGCCTCAATCGGTAAGACTGCAGGGGGTAAAGCACTGAATAGGTGAGGGGGCAGCACTGCCTACCGAGCTTAATCAAACTCAGAATACCTGCAGATCTGGATTGGGAGTGAGACTGCGAGTGCGAAGATCCGTAGTCGAAAGGGAAACAGCCCAGCCCGACAGCTAAGGTCCCAAAGCCCATGCTAAGTGTTACAAGGATGTGGGGATGCCCAGACAGCCAGGAGGTTGGCTCAGAAGCAGCCATCCTTGAAAGAGTGCGTAACAGCTCACTGGTCGAGCGTCCCTGCGCCAAAAATGTGGGGGGCTAAGCATGGCGCCGAAGCTTCGGATTCTAAGGAAATATCCTTAGACTGGTAGGGGAGCGTTCTATACAGGACGAAGCATGATTGTAAGATTATGTGGACAATATAGAAGTGAGAATGACGGCATGAGTAGCGAAAAGTGTGCGAAAAACACACTCACCGAAAACCCAAGGATTCCTGGGGAAGGTTCATCCACCCAGGGTTAGGCGGGACCTAAGGCGAGGCCGAAAGGCGTAGTCGATGGACAGCAGGTAGACAATCCTGCCCTTTGGCAGTTCGTTTGACAGATGGAGTGACGCAGAAAGCTATGCACGCCGGGTGATGGAAATCCCGGTACAAGGTAGTAGGCTTGAGAAAGAGGCAAATCCCTTTCTCTCCAAGGCCGAGAACTGACGTGGAAGAATCCAATTCGAGAAGGTGCAAATGCTCGGCTGCCGAGAAAAACTTCTATGGAGAACTGTTGAACCCGTACTCAAAACCGACACAGGTGGGTTGGCTTAGAAGGCTAAGGTGAACGGGATAACCATTGTTAAGGAACTCTGCAAGTTGACTCCGTAACTTCGGGAGAAGGAGTGGCTGGAGATGTTAAAACTATACGTTGTAAGCATCTTTGGTTCGCAGAAACCAGGCTCAGGCGACTGTTTAACTAAAACACAGGACTCTGCTGAAGGCGCAAGCCGAAGTATAGGGTCTGACACCTGCCCGGTGCTGGAAGGTTAAGGGGAGAGGTCAGCCGTAAGGCGAAGCTTTGAACTTAAGCCCCAGTAAACGGCGGCCGTAACTATAACGGTCCTAAGGTAGCGAAATTCCTTGTCGGGTAAGTTCCGACCTGCACGAAAGGTGTAACGATCTGAGCGCTGTCTCGACAGTGGGCCCGGTGAAATTGTGGTACTGGTAAAGACGCCAGTTACCCGCAGTAGGACGGAAAGACCCCGTGGAGCTTTACTGTAACTTGATATTGGATTTCGGTATAGTATGTATAGGATAGGTGGGAGGCAGTGAAATAAGGTCGCCAGACTTTATGGAGCCATCGTTGGAATACCACCCTTATTGTGCTGGGATTCTAACCGCAGGCACTGAATCGTGATGCGGGACATTGTCAGGCGGGCAGTTTGACTGGGGCGGTCGCCTCCCAAAGAGTAACGGAGGCGCGCGAAGGTCACCTCAAGATGAATGGAAAACATCTATAGAGCGTAAGGGTATAAGGTGGCTTAACTGTGAGATTGACAGATCGATCAGAAACGAAAGTTGGTCCTAGTGATCCGGTGGTCCTGAGTGGAAAGGCCATCGCTCATCGGATAAAAGCTACCCCGGGGATAACAGGCTGATGCCGCCCGAGAGTTCCTATCGACGGCGGCGTTTGGCACCTCGATGTCGGCTCATCGCATCCTGGGGCTGAAGCAGGTCCCAAGGGTTGGTCTGTTCGCCCATTAAAGCGGTACGTGAGCTGGGTTCAGAACGTCGTGAGACAGTTCGGTCCCTATCCACTGTGGGCGCAAGGTATTTGAGAGGAACTGTCCCTAGTACGAGAGGACCGGGATGGACGTACCGCTAGTGAACCAGTTATTCCGCCAGGAGTAGAAGCTGGGTAGCCATGTACGGATCGGATAACCGCTGAAGGCATCTAAGCGGGAAGCCGGCCTCAAGATGAGATACCTCATTCGTCAAAGAAGTAAGGTGTCCGGCAGACGACCGGTTTGATAGGTTGGAGGTGTAAGAGGGTAACGCCCTTTGAGCTGACCAATACTAATACACCGAGGCCTTAACCTCATAAATCCTTTATCCGCCTGAATTTGGCAGATCTTTGCACCGAAAGGCGCAAAGCGCTGGTCGGGGTCGCGTCGACGTACTGGAGTACGTCTTAGCTCGCCCTCCCTACGCGCTTCACGTCTTTCGGCACAAATCTCTACCAAATTAAAGTTGAAATTTGAAGGTCAAAAGCGAGAGCATGTGATATGATAGCTCATGTGCATGATGACAAAGCAGATAGACGCGAGAGCGTTTATTCATAAAGTTTCCGGTGCTAATAGAGGAGTGGATCCACCCGGTCCCATGCCGAACCCGGCAGTTAAGCACTCCATCGTCGATGGTACTA